>CAMORE010000010.1 GCA_946623365.1 uncultured Acinetobacter sp. | reverse complement strand
AACAAATAACATATTTTGTTGCATCTATTAATATCTAATTTATTATGTTAAGCAGTTAGTTGCACAATTTATATGTAAATATTTGTAAAAATATTAAGGTCTCATGGTGTATTTTTTATTGAATTAATCTATAATAAGTGCATACGGATATATTTAATAAATATATACAAAAGAGAAAATTAGGGATATTTACAATTTTATACCGTTTGAAAGGTTAGGGAATGGCGCTTACTGTAACAACGAACTTATCTTCTTTGATTGTTCAAAATAATTTGAATGATGCTACCTCAGCATTAAACACAGCAATTGAAAGAATGACCACAGGATATAAAATCAATCATGCAAGAGATAATGCTGCTGGCTATTCAATTGCGGAAGCTTGGAAAACAAAATTGGGTTCAATAGATGTGGCATCAGAAAATGCAACAATGGGACTTGATTTACTACAAACAGCAGAAGATAATTATTCATTAATCATGGGGCATTTACAGCGTATGCGGGATTTAACAGAGCAAGCTGCAAATGGTACGTACGGAACGGATTCTCTGGCTGCCATTAAGGCAGAATTTACAGCAAGAGTAGAAGAGATAAACAGAATAGCTTATTCTACAGAGTATAACGATATTAAGCTAATGAACGGTAATGGTGCAATAAATCTTCAGGTAGGTATAAAAGATACAAACAGCGTAATAGCTTTAAGCGAAGATTTGTTTAAAAAAGCCGATATAACAACATTGACATCATCTGCTGTTACGGGTTTAACCGATGCAAAATATGCTCAAACAAGAGTAAATCTTATAAATTACAGCACTACTACCGCAAAAGCAGCAGATCAATTAACTGTTATAGATAAGATAATCTCTAACATATCAACACGTATAACAAATATAGGTGCTGCTCAGAACAAGATTGAATCAGCTGTTGATGCACTGACAACGCAATCTCGAAATATAACATCGTCTTTGTCAACATTGCGTGATACTGATGTTGCTCAAGAGTCTTCAGCATATGTTAAAGCACAAATATTACAGCAAGCTTCTGCCACATTGCTATCTACGGCAAATCAGGCACCGAGTATTGCGTTGAACTTAATATAGAGAAAATTATAAATATTTAAAAATAAAATTGTTGTTGATTGGGATATGTACTTATATATGAGATTGAAGAAATTCAATCTCTTTTTATTATGCAATTTATATTTACATTTATACATAGAAAGAAGTTTGGTTAGGTACTGAAATAAAATTTAAACGACAAAATTGCCAAATATAGTTTAGCGTTTTAATGCATTACCGGATTTTATTTTACACTTTTTACATTTGCGGCAAGTTTTACACTTTCTGTCTGTAGGCATTTTGTTTGCAATCTTTTTCTATATTCGGAGTATCAATTTCAAATACATAAGCATCACATGGTGCAAGGTTAACTCTCAGTTCATTATCAGCAGTCTGGAATTCGCTGGTTTCTCCGTATTCAGGCACCATATTGACTAATTTTTGTTCCTTCTTTAAGCCGGGAATCTCAATAATACCGGTTACATTTCTGTTTGGATTTTTATTTGCGACTACCAGAATAGTTCTTCCGTTATTGTGTCTTGCATAAGTTATTATTTGGTCATTCTTGTCTTCACGTTTATTAAACTCAATAAAACTGGAGTGTCTGTTTGCAAGAACATCTAAATTCTCGGAGCGCATTTTGGTGCAACCCTTAATTACACGTTCTATATCGGGATAATCTCCACCCGGTTTTCTTGCCAAATTAAAAATTGCTAATTTATATCTGTGTTCGTTAGACTCTTGTCTGTCAGTTCTTGTTTCGGGATCTATAGTATTTCTGTATTTGTAATCATAATAATCACCTGTTTGGAATCCGTCAACAAAATACATATTGCACATAGGAAGAGTTGACTGTAAAACTGTTGTCATTTTGCAGAAATTTTCTCCCCCATGTCGCATGGAAGAAACATCGTCATGTGTTAGAAAAGAGCCGATTACGGATTTTCCTGCCGGAAGCCTGTGTGACATATCTAAATTCATTTTAACGTAATCATTAAATTCAGAAGCGCTCCTCCAATCATGGAATATGTGGTATTGACCGTAATATTCGTCAAACCCTGCTTTCAACAAGTCTTCAGGTCTGTCAAACGGCATGTTAATCATAGGTGAAGCACATTCATATGTATAACTTTCTGCTAACCAGCCGAACTCAGGGTCTTTTGTATGAGAATAAGTTATTAATTTATCCCAAAATTCTGTCGGTTTAGCTCTGGCTACATCGGCTCGAATTCCGTCTATTCCCAAATCAATGCAGGCATCCACATATTGTCTGTGCATTTCATACAAAGCAGGATTTAAATCCCTGTTTGTTTCATCTGCCCAGGGTTCAAACATTCTAATATCTTCCCAACCCTGCGGAGTCTTATCTTCACCATTCCTGCCAAAAGCCATAAGCTCAGGTTCATTTTCAAACAGTTCAACCGATGCGCAGCTTGGTAAATCTAACATTACTTTAATATTACGTTTATGACATTCATCTATAAATGCTTTGAATTGTTCATTCGGAGTTCTCGGATCATCTTTTTCAATAAGAATCGGATCTATTGCCAAATCTCCGTTATCTTCTATAAATTTGAGCGGTGAGTATAAAGAACCTGCTGTTCCCATTGCATTTTTCTTTCCGGTAGGGTGAATAGGAAGAACGTGAATTGTATTGATTCCGTCTTCTTTTAATTCATCTAATCTTTCTATTGCATTTAAAAAAGTTCCGACTCTTTCTCCGCTTTTAATCGAAATTCTATCATCACCATTCAAATCTTGTGCATTAAATATTCTGGGAACAATTGCAAGCATAACGGTTTCATTGTTCTGTATCATTGAACGAAGATTATTTTTATAATTGCTTAAATCAACATTTTTTGAATCAACTTTTTTTACTACAGGTGCATTAATCATTGCTAAGTTATTCAAATACTTATCAGTTACTCCTGTTTCTGAATTTTTAGCAGACGGATTTGTCTGATACTGACTCTTAAATGCTGTAGAGTAGTAGTTATTTCCTATCGTATTTGAAGATATTATGCTAGATATTTTTATCATCGTTCACCTGCTTTTGTATATTATGCGGATTTTTAATCTTGCCAAAACAGAATTGAGCAAGTACAGTTCCTGCCAGAACGACCCCTCCGATTGCTGATGCGGTTCTTAACCATTTTTGATTTTCAAATCTGATTTTTGACGCCTTTTTAAAGAAATCTATCGGATTCTGTGCAACCAAGTTGAAGTTTTTCAAATTTGATATAGAACTCGGTGCGTATTTTCTTGATAAGACTTCATCTAATTTACCTAATATTTTATGATCAGGTTTTGTAAAGTCTCCTTCATTTCGTCCGATTGAACTTCTGATTTTTTCTAAGTAGTCTTCAAAACGTTTTAAAATATCACCTTTTTTATCTGTATCAAACGCTTCCATTGACTTCTTTGTTTCGTTTTGTATACCGTTTGCCCAGCCTTTGTTTATGATATCCCAATAGTATTGAGGATTATTAATTGTATGAAGTTTTTGAGCATGGTCAGCTGCCGATGCACCTAATAAAACATCCTTTATGGTTTGATTTAATGCTTTTTCGTATTCTCCTTTAGGTATTTCTCTCTTGTATACATCAAGTGCATGTATAATACGATACTGACTGTTTTTTACACCCTGAATTCTATCAATCAGGCGTGTAATTTTCATCTCTTTGGAAGATCCTACTCCGTTTGAATGTATTTTTGCAAAGTCTTTAAATCTTTTATCTTCAGGTATACTCCAGTCTTCACTTCTTAAGACGGGTTCTTTTACTCCGTCTATAATTTGGAATAAATCGTATCTTGAACTTACTGAATTTGAAAGTGTATTAACATCTTCCTTAACCAATTTGTTAATTGTTTTTGCAAATTTACCATTTCCTAAATTATTAATACGTTTTGCGGTATTATTATAGTTGTTTTCATAAGCCGTAATTAAGTCTTTTAGGTAAGAATCATTTTTAAATTCACCATGAAGTGCTATTTCTGTATCAGACATTATCTTAACCAGTTTGTCCAACGTTTTGGAATATTTTTCCTTGTTGTTTACTAAAGCTTCAATTTTCTTTTCCAAAATTTCTTTTGTAAATTGTTCAGATTCCTTCATCTGTCTTAAGTCTTTGTATTCTATTTTTAGTGCTTCAAAAATAGCGTCTTCAAACTTTTTATATGAACGGGCTAATACAGTTTCCGGAGTATGTTCAACTTTAAATGATTTGCATTTGTCCAATGCTGCATTTTTGTTTTTAAAATCACCTAAAACTTTTGCCAGCTCTGTAATATCTTTTAAAGTATTCTCACTTACATAAGATGAAGGTTTTTTCTTTATTGAATTAATAATGCTTTCTACTATATTATTCTCTTCCATATAAAGAGCATTTTTATTGCCACTTTGAGCTTCAATTTTTGTATTAAATATGTTTTTGAGTTCATTTTTGAATATCGCTAATTGTTCTTCTGTAATATACTGACCGTCGGAACCTGCTTTTTTAAGAGCCAAATCTATATCAGCTTTTGAAGGATTAAACACTGCATTAATTGTTGCAGGATTTCTGCCTGTTGCTGTTTCTCTTATTACTGTTTTAATTTCGTCAGTCAGTGTATTTTCTATTTTGAATGCATTTTTATCTGAATGAAGAACTTTCTCTAAATCTTCTTTTATACCTTGAGTTAAATTATCATCTGTTTCATCTGATAACATTTTAACTAACTTGTCAAATTTTTCTTTTGGTAATTCCTTATCTTTATAATTAGTCAAGAATTTTTCTACTTTTTTACTTAAAGAGTTGGAACTGATTTGATTAATATCCAAAGGCATGTCTGTTGTGTCTTTAAGAAGATTTTTAATTTTAGAATTAAATTTTTTATTTCTTACAGCCTCCATAACAGGAGAAATAACTTTCTCCAAGCCGCAGCAAATAAGAGCTGTCATAACAGGGGTTGCGAATCCTGCACCAAGCATCCATAGTGTATTATTTTGAATAGCGGTTTTTCTTGCCTGTTCTTTTATTAATTCATTACGGTTTTTAATATCTCTCGGGATTCCCATTCTATCGCCCATAATCTCAAGGTTTTCACCGACATACTCTCCTCTGTATAAGTCCATAGGTATGTAATTGCCGTCTTGATAAACTGATTTTTTACGACCTTGGTCGTCAATATATTCTTTACCTATATCATAACCTTGAACCATTCTTGATGGTGCATTGATTGCAATCATCGGATATAAAGACATAGATGTTAAAAACGCACCTAATCCTAAGTATTCCATTATACGCATTTTAGGGTCGGTAGTTCTTGATGCAAGGTATGTAGCAATTCCAATACCGCCTAATTTTAAACCAACATCATTTAATCTTCCTGTTTGATGGTCTTTAGCAGTTCCCGCAAAACCGTCTTTTACGGCTTTCATATCATATGCAATATCTTTGAGCCAAAACTTTGGTATGGAAAGAAGGGAATCATGAACCAAATGTCCTTCCGCCGGAAGAGGATGAACGAGATTATTTGTCTTTATAGGGGTTTTAGCGTCCCTATAAGTTTTCATTTCCACATTCGGTTGTATAGGATTAATTGCCATCTATATCACCGTACTTTCTTCAGTTTTGTCAATCAAATCTTTGTTTGCAAGTTTGCCCATATGGCGCGCTCTGTATATAACATTAGCTGTTGATGCAAGTGTTAATAATGCCGTAAGTATAATACCCGCTTTGCCGGCATGCTTCATAAATCCCTTATTATTTGGTTCGCCTGTCCACATTGTTTTACAAGCCTTGCCGAATGTCTTAACAAATGTTTTTGTTAAATTGTATGTATTTTTACCTGTATTCTTGAGTTTCCCGCCCATTTTCGAGAAGAGATTTTCTCCCTCTTTAGATATATATTTGGGTCTTTCAGAAAATGCTTTAAAGAAGTCTGCCCAGCAATTTTGAACGGCAAGTCCAACTCCTACTGCTGCCCATGCGTATGTTGATAAGCTTTTTGCCGTTTTTGTTGAAGCAACAATGCTTTGAATAATAGGTGTAGTTTCAGTCACCGAATCATTTAAATTTTCACCTAAACCAATCTTTTTAGCTATGCTGTCATAATAAGCTTTTCCATATTCAGGATGTTTTTCTATTAAATCTTTTCTAAAGAATTCAATACTGTCATATACTTTTCTCTGTTGATGTTTATGGTCGACATCAGCTTCTGCACCGGGTTTTGTGGGAAGTGTGCAATAAATATTTTTGTATGGAAGTTCTATATCTACTCCGGTAAACCAATTAACAGGTCGCGTTACTAAATCTCCGGATAAAGTTTTTCCCAATCCGTAAAATAAAACTCCGAGCCCCATTTTTTTACCGGTTAATGATGCTTTTGGTGTTAAATGCTTATGCAGAAGATTAAACATTGCTATAAACATACCGCTGCCAATGCAATAAGGAATAATACCCATAGAAAGAAATTCGTAAAAATCTGAATTAACATCCCCTCTTAATCCTTTAACAGGGTACTCAATTATGGCACTTTCTGTTTTGTCGAGTTTTTGCAGAATTCTTGTATTCAAAGTGTTTGGCAAAATCTCTGATTCTTCATTTTTCTCAGGTTTGCTTGTTATTGACTTTGATTTGAATCTGATTTGGCTATCTGATAGACTTACTTCCTGAATCATACGAACCCCATTGGTAGCTATATAATAAAAGTAATGTAAAAATTTTTTTTGCTAGCATGAAAGAATTCTTTTAACAATTTGTTACAAACAAATTTTTAAAGATTTAAATACTCCACACATAGTAAATGTTACCAAGAATAAGCAATTATTACAATAATACATTATTACATTCTGATTCTCGGTTTATGTTAAAAGGTTTCTGTCTGTTTTGATGCGATTTTATAGTTTTGCAAAATCGGTTAAAAGAATATATTTATCTTTTAAACTATTTAACAATGCAAGACGATTATTTTTAACTTTTTCATCTTTATCCATTACAAGAACATCATCAAAGAATTTTGTTACAGCAGGATTTATTGTTATTAAATCATTCAGATATTTTTCATAATCACCTGTAAAATTAACATTTTGAATTGCTCTATACAAATCTTTTTCAGCCTGTTCCATAAATAAATTTTCGTTAATATTATTTGAAGTGTTATCTTTTAGTATTCTTAATACACGATTAGCATTTTCTAAAAGTTTTTCATCGTTTAATTTACTTACTGCTTTTACTCTTAAAACATAGTCGCAGAAGTCTTTGCAAGGATTATTAGCAGAGCATGCTTCCAGTATATTTTTTGAATAATCCGAATTCAAGAAAATAATCAACCTTTGAACAAAAAACTCTTCAACGTCAGCTTTAATATCAGCTTGAACAGGTAAGTAAGAAATAGCTTTTTCTATAACATCAGATAAATTCAATTTAATATTATGTTCTAATATTGTTTTAATAATACCTAAAGCCGCTCTTCTTACCCCGAGAGGATCTGATGAGCCTGTTGGCTTTTTGCCGGCTGCAAATACCGCACAAATAGTATCTATTTTATCAGCTATACCTACAATTTGACCCTCAATGCTTTTTGCGGTTTCAGAATCTGCATTAAGAGGAAAATAGTGTTCTCTTATACCGTCTTGAACGCCTTTTTCTTCTCCTGAAACTCGAGCATAATCAGCACCAATAAATCCTTGAAGTTCGGTAAATTCAAAAACAAGATTGGTTGCCAAATCTGCTTTACATAGTTCTGCGGTTCTTTTTACGGAAGGTTTATTAACACCTAAAGCATTTGCAATATTTTCAGATAATTTAATAATTCTTTCTGTTTTATCATAAACAGAACCCATGCCCTTTTGGAAAGTCATGCCCTTAAGATTTTCAACATAAGATTCAAGAGGTTTTTTTGTATCTTCATTAAAGAAAAATACCGCATCGTCGAGTCTTGCCTTGATAACTCTTAAATTACCGGCTTTAATATTTTCAAATTCATTACCGATATAATTCGTTATGGTTACAAATTTATTTATCAGTTTTCCTGATTTTTCATATAAAGCAAAGTATCTTTGGTGAGTTTCCATAACTGTAACAGCAACTTCCTGCGGGATTGTAAGATAAGCTGTATCAAAATCACATGTAACTGCAACAGGATACTCAACAATAAATGTTACTTCTTCAAGCAAGTCATCAGAAATTTTAGTTTCTGCATTTAGTTTGTCTGCTTCTATTTTTGTCAGTTCCAAAATTTTTGCTTTACGTTCGTCTTGATCGACTATAACTTTTGCATCTCTAAGTTTATTAACATATTCATCCGGATTGTTAATTACAATATTTTGAGCAGAAAATCTGTGACCGTTTGTTATGTTTGAAGAATCTTTATCGATAATTCTTACAGGAACCTGCTCTGAATCTAAAATTGACAAAACCCATCTTATCGGGCGTGAAAATTTAGTTTCGTTTGTTCCCCATCTCATGAAGTGAGGGCCTTGGAGTTTAGAAAATATTACAGGAACATTTTCTTTCAGTAAATCTTTCGTATTTTTACCTTTAATACAGATTTTGGCATGCACATAATTATCTTCTACGTACAAATCATCTTTAGTAACTCCGTTTTTATTTGCAAAACCTTCCCCTGCTTTTGTAAGATTTCCATGCTCATCAAATGCAACTTTTGAAATCGGCCCTTTTACAATTTTTTCTATATCAGGCTGAGAAGATGAAAGTCCGTCAATAATAACAGCCAGTCTTCTCGGAGTCGCCATGACTTTTATATCTGAAAAACTTACATTATTATCTTTTAAAAATTTATCAAAACCTTGTTTTAATTGTTCAATTGCCATCGGAATAAATTTATACGGTAATTCTTCAACACCAACTTCAAATAAATATTTACTCATCATTTTCTCCACTATTTTATATTTCAATGGTTTAATTATACACTAAACAGCAGGAATATATAATTATTTTTTAACTGTTTATTATGCCTGTTTAATAACTTTTCTTTTGTTAAAATGAAAAACTACTTTTTTGTATGGTTCTGCATGAAATATCGCTTTGTAACGAAATTGTAATATAAAGAAAAGAATACGCAATTTTTGCATATTTATATACTTTATATATATAACATCATAAGGATATTTATGCCACATAATATAGATTTGTTTTCTATACCTTTAAAATATACACCAATACCGGCTTTTGTTTCATCTTCAAAAATAAAAGCTGCATCCAATCCTGTTGTAATTAGTCATTCTACTCAGCAGCATGTGTCTGAGAGAAGACAAAAAATGTCAGACAGAGATTGTGCACAAATTATTTATAACCAAATTAAAAATGCAAGTTGCTATAAAAAAACCGAAAGCATGCTAAAAAGAATCATTAACAAAGATAATGTTATCGGTATTTTGTCAGAGTATCAGCATTTGTCAAAAGGAACGAGTTTGAATGCACTACCAAATGCAATCAATAGAGAGCTGTTTCTGGATTATGAAACAGTAAAAACAGTTATAATTAATCCTCTTATCCGAAAAGCAACCGAATTAAAAATAGATTTACGTACACTGCCAAATGTTGATGAATTAATAAACATGCCCCAAGCTAATGAGTACATTAATATACTTGTTGACCTTATTAAAAACGGTTCAAAACTTGATAACCAACAAAAGCTTGCAAAAAATTTGCAAACAAAGTATGCAAGACCAACATTTAATGAAAATGAATACACGCTTCAAAGCCTGAAAAAGCAATATCCGGCGCCTGAATACACAGTAGAAGAAAATAAAGAAAAAGATTTGATAGTAGTTTCAAAAAATAATTCTCTTATAAAGCAAGTGTTCAAAAATAAAGAAAATCATACTTTTAAAATTTATGAATACAATAACAATATTAAAACTAAGGCAATATATGTAGAAAATAATGTTATAACAGATATAAATTTGTATAATTCATCAGGAGAAAAATCCTCAAAAAAAATTGAAATAGAATATGGTAAAAATGGTAAAGTTTCATACTTAGGAACAGAGGAAAATGAATATAAATTCGATGCTGAAGGGAATTTATTTAATCCGGATGCATTGGTTAAAGATATAAAATCGATTGGCTTAGTTTCAAAAATAGCATTAAAAAAAATAAATAAAGATAATATATGCTCTGTTATAAATTGGTTTGAATATAAATATAAACAAGACTTTTTTGATTTTGTGAAAAAAAATAAAAATCTTTCATTTGAAGAAAAGCAAAATTATTTAAATAAATTCCAAAATTTGCTGATGGATGCATTAAACTACGACAAAAATTACCAATCGAACATTCAAATATCAAATGATTTTTATCATGGAAAAAGTTATAAGGTCAAATTTAATGGATATAAGGCTGTTATAACAGATGTAGCAAAGAAAACAAGTGTCTGTATTGATTTAGATAAAATATTATCAATGGGAAGTCGCAATAAAATAGATTTTGCTAAAACTCTTCAAAAATTACCCGGAGAAATTCTTTTAATCTTAGCAAAAGAGTGTAATCATTTGTATGACAGGAATGATGACTCAGAAATGTTCTACAAACTTGGAAAACTTACTACAGGGTTTGCTTATTCCAAATCATTTAATTCTGCCGGATATGCAACACCCCTACATAATATTACAGCACAAAATCATAAAGATACTATAGTTCATGAATTGGGACATCTTATAGATTATTATATGGGCGGTTGCAAGTTTTCATGGAATATTAAGTATAGAAGAACATATGAAAAAGAACAGGATGCCTATATATCAAAAATAGGTGAAGAAGCACAAAGAGCATATCATTCCGAAAGTGCAGGCGAACTTTTTTCTGAAGTCGTGCGTGGAATCTTAACAAACGATAAGTCGCTTTGCAAACAAATAAGAAAAGATTTTCCGCAAAGCTTCGATAATGCAGTTAAGTGTTACAAAGAATATATTTCTAAACTTTTATAATGCAAATTTAAAATTTCTGAATTATCTGTAACAAATTATAAAGTTATGTAAATTTTTAAAATGCTTATATTTATTGACTTTTACCTATAAAAGTATAACAAATCTACAACTAAAGTATAATTTTTGTTAAAATCATTAAAGTTTTTAAAAAATGTGCCGTTATATAAAATGTAAGGTGAAAAATTTATTACCAAAAAGAAGATGTAGTAAGTAGAAATTTAATGACGAACGATAATTTTGCAGGAAGGAATATTATGACAGATAAAGAAGAAGAAATGGGCGCATCACTTTTCGGCAAAACAATTGAATATATGGAAGAAGATCCGCTGGAAGAAATATTTGCACTCAATATGGGTGATTTTATATCTGAATATTTGATTTCCGAAGATTTAGCAAATAAAATCAGCAAAGATGCAACAGGAAGAAAAGAAAGATTAAGATCGCAATTAAAAGAGCTGATTTCTATTTATTCTTTAGACAATACTCTTTGTGTATTAGGTTTTAATTCGCAAGATGAGTATGTTGTATATAATTCTATAGCAAAAACTTTAACCCAAATTTTAGATGTGGATGCATGTCATATATATTTAACTCAAGAGTATACAAAAGGACTTGATATTGAGGATAAACTACTCGGTCTTGTCGGTTCTTCCGTAGAATTTGATGAAGACATGTATTCCAAAAAGCTTGGATACGCAGAGAATGATAAATCCATAGTAGTAGACGCATTCAAAAAGGTTGAAAAAATCCAAATCAAAGATGTGTCTCAAATAGATAACTTTATCCCGAAATATGAGCTAAAAGAATACGATGTTAAGTCTTTGGCAGTATTTCCGATACATAATAATGCTTATGTAGTTGGTGTAATAGTTATCGAAAACTATAAAGAAAAAACAATAAAGCGAGCATATTCTCAGCTTGTGGAAACAATCGGATGTTTATTCGGAACATCAATGCATTTACAGCAAATAATTGAACATACTGAACTTGTTGTTATAGATGATTTAATATCAGAAAAAGTTTTACAGCATCTGAGAGCTGAATTAACAGCTTTAATAGGAGACTTAGGAACTCAACAACAGGCATTTGTAGAAAAATTGGCAAAAGCTGTTGATGAAAAAGGACAGTACAAAGTTTCACACTCTCAAAACACTGCGGATTTAGCGAAAAAACTTTGCCAGCAATTGCACCTAAATGAAAAAACAACAGATTTGGTATATTATGCAGGACTTTTGCAAAACATTGGTAAAATTACACTCCCTGAATCATTGTTTACCAATAAAGGCAAGCTCTCAAAAGAAGATTGGGAAAAATTACAGAACCATCCGAATGTCGGTGTAAATCTGTTAATGAATATTAATTTCTTGTCAGAGGTAATACCATATATTCACTATCATCGTGAACGTTGGAACGGCGGCGGAGAACCGGAAGGATTGAAAGGAAATTCAATACCGTTTGGTTCAAGAATAATTGCTGTGGCAGATGCATATACAGCCATGACTTCCGATAGGTCATACAGAAGTGCTATGTCAAAAGAGGAAGCTCTTAAGGTTATTCAAGAGGAATCCGGTGTTAAGTGGGATCCGAGTGTAGTAGAAGCTTTGGTAGAAATTGTAAAATAAGTAAGTAACCTGTAAAATTTACTTGTTCATGATTGCCGTTTTATTTGAAAGGTTATTTAATTATTTGGCATGTATAGCAATGACTTTTCCTGATTCGATTTAAAAAACACTCTTCGACAATATAATATATTAGACACTTTTTATGAATTATAGTAGAATAAATATGTGAGTGATTTATATTCATTCAAATTTAAAATATGTTATAGAAATAGAAGAGGGATATTAGATGAATTTAATATTGTTAAAGCAGCTTTCAATATTAAGCGCACTTGCAGGTGCAGCATTAGGATTATTTACGTTAATTCCGTATGTAGGATATGTGAGTTTCTTAACGGCATTTGTATTCCTTTCCGCTATATTGATATGTTATTTAAAGAAAAATGATTTAATTGGTATAATTAATATTCAAGAGGGTGCTATTTTTGGTGCTGTTATAGGAATTGTATCTTTTACGGCATTTCTCATTATTCTTGCTCCTATTGCTTCTGTCTTGGGAATAATATTTAAAACTTATCCTTTGGGATTTTTCGTTTATCTGTTTAACAATATTGGAACTTTCTTTTTATCAACCCTGCCGTTAGCAGTTTTTGCAGTTTTGATGAGTGCATTATTCAACGGGTTCACAGGAATGGTAACGGCATGGATTTATGAGCTTATTACAGGTTTAAAAAAAGAAAACAATCAGAACAACAGTATAGACTTTGAAATAAAATAAAACAACAGATGAAACTGTAAAAATATGAGGTTTTTAAGTTGGATATTAAACATATAATTATTCAAGCAGGCGGAAGAGGCTCAAGACTGGAGATGTTAACAAGAAATAAACCCAAATGTCTTGTTCCTGTTAATAATCTTCCGATTATATTCTATGCTTTTAAAAAGTTTAAGGATGCAGAATTTACAATCATTACAGATTATAAATCAGATGTTTTGGAAAAATATTTAGATATTTTTGGGAAAGAGTACAATTATAAAATTCTAAAATCTGATAAAAAAGGAACGATGTCGGGTATAAAAAAATCCATTATGGATTTTAGCGATAATGCACCATTTATGATTATGTGGTGTGATTTAATATTATCGGATAATTTTGAATTTCCTAAAGATGACGGGAATTATATTGGTATATCAAAAGATTTTGAATGCAGATGGTCTTATAACGATGATAATAAATTCATAAAAGAGCCCTCAAAAGAAAACGGTGTTGCGGGATTATTTATCTTTAAGAATAAAAAGGTTCTGGAGAATATTGAAGAAGAGGGAGCTTTTGTTCGTTGGCTTCAAAATCAAGGTATAAACTTTAAGCGCATAGATTTATACGGAACAAAAGAGATTGGCACATTGTTATCATATTCCGATAACAGCCATACAGCACCTGTTTGCAGACCGTTTAATTCAATCGACTTTAACGGTGATATTGTTACAAAGCGAGGAATAACAGAGCAGGGAGAAAAAATTGCAATTGATGAAATCGGTTGGTATAAGCATGTTCAGAATCTCGGTTATGAAAATATTCCTCAAATATACAATTATAAACCGTTAACAATGAAAAGAGTTCAGGGTAAAAATATATATGAGTACGATTGTTTAACAAAAACTCAGAAAAAAGAAATTATTGTACAAATAATTGAATCATTAATAAAATTGCACAATCTTGAAAAACCCATTCCTGCAAACAAAGAAGACGTTGAAGAGAATTATGTAACTAAGACTTTTGACAGACTGAATAAAGTTAAAAACTTAATACCTTTTGCAGATAAAGAGTTTATAAAAATTAACGGCAAATACTGTAAAAACATATTTTATAGTGAACAGGAGCTGCGTGATGCAGTAAAATCTGTTTATCCTGAAACTTTCCATTTGATTCATGGCGATTGTACTTTCTCAAACATTATGTTTGATACTTTTAACATGAAAGCAATACTGATTGACCCAAGAGGATATTTTGGTAAAACAAAGTTATACGGCGATTCTGATTACGACTGGGCTAAGTTATATTACTCTCTCAACGGAGAATATGATCAATTTAACCGTAAAAAATTTACGTTGGATATAAGAGAAAAAGATGTCGAGTTGGCAATAAAACCGAATAATTGGGCAGATATGACAGAATTTTTCTTTGATTGTATTTCAGGAGTAAATAAATATAAAATCAAACTTCTCCACGCTATAATTTGGCTGTCGCTTACAACATATGCTTGGGAAGACTATGACAGCATTTGCGGTGCTTTTTATAACGGACTGTTAAAATTGGATGAGGTATTGTAATGCTAGAATTATCACCGCTTGCAAAAACTTGGATTCTTGATGTTGACGGTACTATTGTTAAACATAACGGATATTTAACAGATGGACATGATACCTTATTAGATGGTGTTGCTGAATTTTTTGATACTCTTTCAAAGGATGATAAAATAATTCTTTTAACGGCAAGAGACGGAAAATATTTAGAAGAACTAAAAAACTTTTTAAAAAATAATAATATTCACTATGATTATATTTTGAATGATATTCCATTGGGAGAAAGAATCCTTATTAATGATAATAAACCGTCAGGATTAAAATGTGCTTATGCTATAAATAAAGTAAGAGATGAAAAACTAAATATAGAATACGAAATAAAGAAAGAGCTTTAATTTTATGAATATATTATTAACCGGTTCCGGAGGTTTTATCGGAAGTAATTTAAAAGAATATTTAAAAGATAAGTACGATTTGTTAACTCCAAGAAGTAAAGAACTCGATTTAACGGATTCAAAAGCTGTAGAAAAATATTTTTCAAAAAACAATGTAGATTTTATCATACATTGCGGTTCAATTGGAGGAGCAAGGGAAATCGAGGATGACAAGTCGACTCTAAAGTCTAACGTATTAATGGTAGAAAATTTAATTAAATTTAAAGAAACAAATACACGAATCATTCTATTCGGTTCAGGTGCAATGTACGGAAAAACAAGAAGCTTACATAGAGTTAAAGAATCTGAGATTGGAGAATTTATACCGGAAGATTTATACGGACTTTCTAAATTAAAAATTTCCGATATTGTAAAAAGAAGAAACGACATATTGATGTTAAATATATTTGCTTGTTACGGATACGGCGAAAAAGAAAACAGATTCCCTACATATGCAATTACTCAAAACATAAAAAATAAGCCGATTGAAATTAATAATGATGTTATTTTTGATTATCTGTTTGTAGAAGATATGTCAAGGATTGTAGAATATTTTATAAATAATGAGTCCTATGATAAAATAATCAATATAACACCTGATAAAAGTGTAAGTTTACTTGAAATTGCCAGAGGTGTAAATGATATCGGAACAGATACAGGTCATAACAGTAATATTATTGTCGATGCAATAATTGATAAAGAATATACGGGATGTAATGAATTACTTCACAGAAATTATCCTGACGTAAAATTTACACCACTAAAAGAAGGCTTAGAAAAACTATATAACCATATTAAAAATAGGAGTATTCTATGAACTCATTAGAATTAAAAATGGTAGATGTTTTAAAAGATTTAAAAGAAAATCATCACGTATGCAGTATAAAAGCAGAATTTGAGGCTGAAGGCACACGCTTGGAAGAAGCTTTAAGGTTAAAAGAAGTAGTGACTAAGGCCGGTCTGGATTTAACAATTAAGATTGGCGGCTGTGAGGCGGTTAAAGACATGTATGATGCCAGAACAATTGGAGTAAGCACAATTGTTGCACCTATGATAGAATCTCCTTATGCAGTAAAAAAATATTTAAAAGCTGTAGAGATGGCATTCCCAAAAGAAGAATTGGAAACGATGCGTTTTTTAATAAATATAGAAACGATTTATGGTTTTAAATACCTTGAAGAGATTTTATCTGATAAGTCCTTAAAAAATTTATCTGGAATTGTTATGGGAAGAACTGATATGACAGGTTCTTTAGGAATGTCTGCAGATGACATTAATCACGATATATTACTTGATTATGCAAAAAAAATAGCAGAGAAAACAATTCAATACAAAAAAGAATTTGTAATAGGCGGAGGAGTTTCTGCAATGTCGCTACCATTTTTCAAAAAACTTCCAACCGGTGCATTGACAAGGTTTGAAACCAGAAAAGTTATTTTCAATGCGCAACAAGCTTTAGCCGATAAAAATGCGGATAAAGGCATATTAAAAGCTGTGGGGTTCGAGTTGATGTGGATTAAAAATAAACAAAATTTCTATGGTGCAATCTCATCAGAGGATAACAAGCGGATAGAGATTTTGGAATCCAGATACAAAGATTCAATAAGAGAGGCTGGCGGTTTTATTGATGTATAATTTTAATAATATAAAAGCTGCTGTTTTTGACTTGGATGGAACTATTTATTTTGGTTCCCAGCTAGCTTATATGGCAAATGATGTTATAAAAAAAGCCAGAGAAAAGTTTAAAAATATCTTGTTTGTAACAAATAATTCTGCAAAATCCAGAATGCAAATTTACGAAAAACTTAAAAAGATGGGAACTGATGCAGAATTAAGTGAATTATATACAGTTTCTTATATTATTCCGCAATATTTAAAAGAAAATAATTATAAAGAAGTTTTTTGCATAGGAACAGAAGATTTAAAAAATGAAATAAGGCAAAATGATATAAATCCTGTATCTAAAACACCTCAAGCTATTGTTACAGGCTTCAATCCTGATTTTGCACTTAAAGATTTAAATGAACTTGCTAATATTAAAATAGACAAGTCTTGTAAATTAATCGTTGCAAACAAAGAACGTATATATCCGGTGGAAAACGGATATTTAAATGCAGGTGCGGCACCGATTGTAGGAGCTGTTGAAAATCTGTTGGATAAAAAGACAGATATTATTATCGGAAAACCTAATACAGAAATGCTTAGAATACCTCTTTGCAAATTGGATATTGATGCCGAGGAAGTAATTCTTATAGGTGACAGTTATGAAAGCGATATTGTAATGGCAAATAATTACGGTGCACAAGGGATTTTAATAACAAAAGAACCAAAAAACGATTGCATTTGCATTAAACAACTGGCTGACTTATTGGAGATTATATAATGATAAAACTTTCTGATTATGTAGCAAAAAGACTAAAGGAAAAATATAATATTAACTGTGTGTTTATGGTATCCGGCGGCGGTGCTATGCACCTTAATGACAGCTTCGGCAAATATATACCGTATATTTGTAATCACCACGAACAGGCTTCTTCTATTGCGGCAGAAGGATATGCAAGAGTAAATCAAAAATTAGCTGTAGTAAATGTTACCACAGGTCCCGGCGGGTTAAATTGTTTGAACGGGGTATTCGGAGAATGGACAGACAGCGTCCCCGTATTATATATCTCAGGGCAAGTTAAAACATCTACAATGATTTCTTCCTGCCCTAATATACCACTAAGGCAGCTCGGAGATCAGGAAGTTGATATAATCTCTTGTGTAAAACCGTTAACAAAATATGCAGTGAGTTTAAACAATCCGTATGACATTGAATACATACTTGATAAAGCTGTATATCTTGCAACCCATGGACGCAAAGGTCCTTGCTGGATTGATATACCTATTAACTTTCAAGCAGCTATGATAGACGAAACAAAACTAAAAAAATATGATTGTAAGGAAGATGAAATAAGTTTACCGGATATTAACAACAAAGTTAAAGAACTCTGCGAGCTGTTAAAAAAATCTGAAAGACCAATCTTAATAGCCGGTCATGGAATAAGATTGTCTGACGCAAAGCTAGAGTTTTTGGAGCTTGCAGAAAAATTGGATATTCCTATAGTTACAACAATGAACGGTTTTGATATAGTTCCTAATGATAATAAAAACTTTATTGCAAGAATAGGTACTGTTGCAAATAGGGCAGGGAATTTTGCTTTGCAGAATGCAGATTTAATAATCTCAATAGGCTCAAGAAACAATATAAGACAAGTAAGTTACAATTGGGAAAACTTTGGGAAAAATGCAAAGATAGTAAGCATTGATATAGATAATGCGGAGCTGCAAAAACCTACAATAAAGCCTCATATTTGTATTAATGCAGATGCAAAAAACTTTATTCAAAAATTTTATAATGTATTAACTGAAAATCGTTTCAGTAAAGATTATTCGGAATGGAAAAATTTTTGTAATAATTTAAAACAAAAATACCCGCCTCTATGTGAAGCGAAAAGAGTTAACAATAATCCTATAGAACCTTATTATTTTGTACAAAAACTTACGGAGCAATTTTCTGAAAACGAAGTTGTAGTATGCGGAAATGGAAGTGCATTTTTGCTGCCGTTTCAGGTCGGTATCGTTAAGAAAAACCAAAGATATATCTGGAACTCCGGAAATGCATCAATGGGTTATGATTTACCTGCATCAATAGGAGCTGCTTGCGAACTAAAGGCTTCAGATTCCAATATAAAACGTGTGATTTGCCTTGCAGGTGACGGTTCTATAATGATGAATCTGCAAGAGCTACAGACAATCGTTACAAACAAACTTCCAATTAAAATTTTTGTATTAAATAACGGAGGATATATTTCTATTCAACAAACACATAAAAACTTTTTTGAAGGAAGGTATACAGCCTGCACTGAAAACAGCGGCGTTGAACTTCCTGATTTTGTAAAAATAGGAAATGCTTTTGGTATAAAAACCGTTAAAATTAATAATATAAATGATTTGGAAAATCAACTTCAAGAAGTTCTAAATACGGAAGGTGCCGTACTTTGTGAAGTAATGCTCACACCTAATTATATATTTGCACCAAAACTTTCAGCTAAAAAACTTGATGACGGAACAATGATATCACCTTCATTGGAAGATTTGTACCCATTTTTACCGAGAGATGAATTTGAATCAAATATGATTGAATATAATTGATTAAAAATAAAGTTTTAATTTGTTTTATAATGGTATAAAAACAGAAACTAAAGGTTGGTTAATCATCTCTTCACTCCGTTTTCATTTTAGCGGCAGATTGATTTATCGAGTATTATGAATAAATTGACAAGAATAAATCCCAAAAACCATCCTGCAATAATATCTACAGGAAAATGAACCCCAAGCCACAATCTTGATAATCCGCATAAAAATATCCATAAACCGAATAAAGTTATAAGAAAATTACGCCAGAAATTATTTCCGACATAGGTGTATATTAAATAAATAATAATCCCGTAAAAGCACATTGAAGTACAAGCGTGCCCCGACGGGAAACTAAATCCGCTTATGCCGCATCCGTCAGGTCTTGGACGGCATATATATTCTTTTATTAAATCCTTTAAATAAAAGGAAATTTGCGTAAAAAGAATAAGCATAAAAGTTTTTAGGTAATATCTGTGAGAAATAAGAGTGCACCCGGCGGCAATTTGAGGCCATAACATATGGTTTGCTTGACCAAATTCACTTACAAACAACGGTATGTATGAAGGAAATGGAGAAAGTGCCAGTCTTATGGATTTTAAAAATGCATTGTCAATACTTCGCATGTCGGGCAGATACAATACCAAAAGCGTTAAGATAGTGAAAAATACAACGGATATTCCTATATAATTCCAGTTTAGCGTAATACTATATTCTTTGTTTTTCATTCTTATATTCCTGATTTTAAACTTACTAATTTTTCAAAAATCTTAATGCATATAGGTGACATTTCACTTACGCACACAGCAAAGAAGAATAAAGCTGATATAACTGCAATTAGTTTTTGGATATCGGAGAACATAAAAATTTTCTTGTTTCTGAATTCTTGAATACCTTTATATTCGTCAGTAAACGGATGAACAGGCAGCTTATCTTCAATCTTTTCTATTACGTCAGCATACTTTATTTTTATTAGAGTATTGTACGAATCAACATTCATCCACCACAAAGAGCTGACCGCAATTCCAAAAAATGAAAATACAAGGGTTGCAGAAATTTCATTCAAGAACATAATATTATTCGTATAAATCATTGCAAAAATTAAGAGCACAACAGATACCATGTAAAATCTGTTTGTCTTAAAATTTCTTTCAATAAAATTTTCCTTTTGGTCTGTATACATCTTATACTCTTGAAAAATTATATAATCTCTATCCATCATTCTGCTCTCCTTCCATTCTTAATTCTTCATTATTTGTTGGTTCATTATTGTTATTATCTTGCAAATTTTCATCTTCAAAAATACCTTCTCTTCTGTTGCGGACTTTTTGCATTAATGATTCAAATTCTTTTTCATCTAATGTTTCTTTTTCCAGAAGTTCTTTTGCAATAAATTCCAGCATATCTTTATTTTCTGTTAACATATCTTTTGCAAGTTCATATTGAGTATCGATAATTTTCTTAACTTCTTTATCTATATCCGCAGCAATTTCTTCGGAAAAATCTCTTGTATTACCAAAATTTCTTCCCATAAAGATATGTTCCTGTTCTTTACCGTATGCCATATTCCCCATTTTTTCACTCATGCCGTATGTTGTAACCATACTTTTTGCAAGAGCTGAAACCTTTTCTAAATCATTAGATGCTCCGGTTGTGATATTATCTTTACCGTATATTATTTCTTCAGCAACACGACCTCCGAGAATCATGGTAATTCTATCTAATAATTGATTTTTTCTCATTGTAAGATGGTCTTTTTCAGGGAGGGTTAATGTTATACCAAGTGCCATTCCTCGCGGAATTATTGATACTTTATGCAAAGGGTCACTATTCTTTAACAGTTTAGCTAAAAGTGCGTGACCAACTTCGTGGTAAGCCGTATTTTCTTTTTCTTCATCTGATATAATTCTGCTCTTCTTCTCCGGACCTGCCATGACTTTATCGATGGCTTCTTCAAGGTCAGGCATTTCTATTTCTGATTTGTCGTGACGCGCTGCCAGCAATGCAGCTTCATTCAATAAGTTTGATAAATCAGCACCTGTGAAACCGGGAGTCCTTTTTGCCAATGTTTTCAAATCAACTTCTTTTGCCAGCGGTTTATTTTTTGCATGAACATTCAAAATCTGTTCTCTGCCTAAAACATCAGGTTTATTAATAACAATTTGCCTATCAAACCTTCCCGGTCTTAGAAGAGCGTTATCTAAAATATCAGGACGGTTAGTAGCTGCAAGAATTATAATGTTTGTATTTTCATCAAAACCATCCATCTCAACAAGAAGTTGATTAAGTGTTTGTTCTCTTTCATCGTGTCCGCCGCCTAAGCCGGCTCCTCTTTGACGACCTACTGCATCAATTTCATCAATAAAAACAATACAAGGTTGGTGTTTTTTTGCCTGTTCAAATAAATCCCTGACACGAGAAGCACCGACTCCAACAAACATCTCTACAAAGTCAGAACCGCTTATAGAGAAGAAAGGTACTTTTGCTTCACCGGCTACAGCTTTTGCCATCAATGTTTTACCGGTACCGGGGGCGCCGACAAGCAATACGCCTTTCGGAATTTTTGCGCCAAGTTTAACATATTTATCACTGTGTTTTAAGAAATCAACAATTTCTTCAAGCTCTTTTCTTTCTTCATCAATACCCGCAACATCCTTAAATGTTGTTTTTACTTTGCTATCCATAAGCATTTTAGCTCTGCTTTTCCCAAAAGACATTGCTTGAGCGCCGCCTGCCTGAATTGATTTTATAATTAACAATAAGAATCCGAAAACCAATAAAATCGTTATTAGCGAAGAGCCCAGTCCGAATACCGAACCTGATTCTGAAGATTTTGTTGCATTAACTTCAACATTATTTGCTTCAAGTTTTGCTAAAACATCAGAATTTTCCGGTATGACTACTTTATATTGGAGTTTTGGAGATTTAATCTCACCATATATAGGATTTGTTGCGGTTTGCTTTGTTTCCGGTTGATTTACGGGCAATGCGATTAATGAATCTTTACCTAAATCAACACTTTTAATTTCTTTGTTTTCAACTTTTTGCATAAAAGCCGTATATGATAGCTCTTCCGTACTTGAAGTAGGACCTGTAAAAAGCATTGAAATAAATGCAAGCACCATAATTCCAAGTATTACGTACATTCCGATTGATTGATTTTTATTCATTGTTCTCCCTCTTATATTAATAAGAAAATTATAACAAAAAATAGCGCTATCGTAAATAAGGGTGACGGGTAATTATAATCTTTACGCTAATATATAATTCTTTAATTTCTACATTAAAACAAGTTCAAGTCATTTTTGTTCATGTAAAATAATTGTTGACATGAATGCAACAAAAAACATATTTTGTTTCAAAACACTCATATTCTTTTCTATTCCCCTCTTCATTTTATTTACCCTTGGGAGAGAATAGAATTTCTTAACTAGTGTTAACGAGTTTAGAATTTCTTGGTTGCGGTAAATTTTTCTATTACCAAATTTTATTATATGTAATTATTTTGTTATTTGTTAACTTCATTTTTCTTTTTCCTTTTATTTCGGATGTAAAAGAAAGAAAGTACATAAAGCACGCAACAAAAGATGTTTTTTGTTACATTTTTGTAACTAATTATTTGTCATGCACAGCTATGACAAACAGTTCCATTAATTATTTTTCATTATTTTTTTTACATACAAAAAAGTAAGAACAGTCAGAACAATACCGACAATTTCTGCTGTTAATAAAGGTAAGTTAAATCCTATTTTTTCTGAAAATATAAATGACATTGTTATAAAAACGTAGAACAGAGCAGGGATAAACGTTATAAGATAATTTTTACCCTGTTTTGCTAAAAATATTGTTGCACAAAGTAAAACTGGTATTGCAATAAGCTGATTAAAGAATGTAAAATATCTCCAAATAACTGAGAAGCTGTCACTGCTAGTTTTTGCCCAGAAAAGAATTAATAAAACGCTGATGACAATTGGTATAACAATAAATAAGCGGTTAATTATTTTCTTCTGTTCTAACCCGACAGCTTCAGCTATTGTTATTCTTAAACCTCTTAAAGCGGTATCTCCTGAGGTTATAGGAAGAATTATTATTGCAAGTGTTACCAAGAATGCCAAATTGAGCGGAACAAACTTGTTTGCAATAATATTAACAACGTTGACCGTTCCAATGATATTTTGCGGAACTTGATTAAGGCTGTATACATCCATTGCAGCGGCTGCCCATATGATTGCGATTAATGATTCAACGCACATCATTCCGTAGAAGATTCTTCTTCCGTCTTTTTCTTTGTCTACCGTTCTTGAAATTATTGTAGCTTGTGTAGAGTGAAATCCTGATAATAAACCGCAGCTTACCGTCATGAAAAACATAGGGATAAGCGGTAAATTTTTAGGATGAATATTATAATTTGTTAAATGAAAATTTTGCAGATTAACCCCCTTAATAATAAAACCCGCAAGAATCATTCCTGTTCCTAATATCAGCATTGCGCCAAGTACAGGGTAAAATTTGCCGATTATTTTATCAATAGGAAATAGTGTTGCGATAATAAAATACAATAAGATTGTGATATAAGTCCAAAGTACGGTTGGGTTTGATATTGAAAATTCTTTTATGCCAAAGAACCTTTCCACAAACAAATCTCCGGCTGTGTATACAAAAACCGTTGCCAACAAAAGAAGCATAATGGATACAATCGCCATAAATATTTTAAAAGCATTATTTCCTAAATATTTTTGAATTAATCCCGTAATTTGTGCGCCTTTATTTCTTATAGAAAGCATACCTGCAAAATAATCGTGCACTCCGCCTGCAAAAATACATCCAAGCGGAATTAGAATAAATGCAATCGGGCCGAACAGTATACCTTGGATTGCGCCTATGATGGGGCCCATTCCCGCAATGTTCAGAAGGTGTATCAAAGCATTACGGTTTTTTGACATAGGAACATAATCAATACCGTCCTGTATACTATGTGCAGGAGTTTCATTTTCTGTAGGTTCAAAAATTTTATCTACGTATTTCGAATAAAAAATGTATCCGAAAACTAAAATCAATATTCCAAAAATAAATGTAGCCATAATTAATTATCCGTTATTTTTTATTAGATATTACAACTTACATTATAGTCTGAAAGTTAAAATATGTATAATTGTTAAATTTTATAATACACATCAATGACTAATTTTGACATTGGCTATTTTAATGATAGGATATTTAATAATGGGTTAGTGTTTGTAACGCCCGCTGAATAAGAGGTATAAGTATGGAGTCAAGAAGTAAACATTTATTGTCAATATTAGAGAACAAGTCTTCTGAATACGAAGGACGTGTTGCGTTGGGTATGAGAAGCAAGTACGGTTGGAGAGAACTTACATATAAAGGCTTAGGCTTGCTCTCAAGAAAGCTTGCAAGATACTTGATAGAGGAAGTCGGTGTTGTAAAAGGAGAAAGACTTGCAATTTTGTCTGAGTCTAAACCTGAATACGGAGCATGTGTTTTTGCATCTGTATTAGCAGGTACTATAACAGTTCCTTTGGATAACAAACTTACGATTTATGAGTTGAAATCGATTTTATTAGACAGTGAACCTTCTGTTATTCTTGTTTCAAAAACATATATAGATAAGGCTTACCAATTGAGAGATGAAATACCTTCTCTTAAAACAATTCTTGTTATGGATGATAAATTTCAGGCAGACGGTATAAAAAATATTTATGAATTACCTGATATATATGATGCAAAATGGAGAGTAAGAAGCGGAAAAGCGGTTGCATTTATTATTTATACATCAGGTACGACAGGCGCTCCGAAAGGTGTAGAGATTACTTTCGGTAACATTACGTCTCAGCTTATTATTACAAAAGATGCATTTGATAAGATTTTGCCTGATAACAGACGTGTATCAATACTGTCAATTCTTCCGATGAATCACATGTTTGAAATGACTGTCGGATTTTCATCATTTCTTAACTTCGGGTACTCAATTTATTATACAAAGAGTTTGAAGCCGAAAGACATATTAAAAATGATGAGAGATAAAGAAATTGAGTTTATGATAATGGTTCCTGCTTTTATGAAGTTATTAAAAACTACTCTTGAAGCGGAATGCATAAATAAATATACTCCGCTCGGAAAGTGGTGGTTTGACATTAAGTACCATTATATTGCCAAATTTTTAGGGTTTGGGAAAATTAAGAAATTCTTATTTAGAGACTTGCACAGGCAGTTTGGCGGAAAGTTCTGGGGAATTCTCTCAGGTGGTGCGCCTATGGATGTTAATGTTGCGATATTTTTTAACAGAATAGGTATCAAAGTTTGTCAAGGATACGGTTTGACCGAAACAAGCCCTGTTGTGGCGCTTAATACTGATAAGATTAATGACTACGCATCAATCGGTAAACCTTACAAGAGTTGGAAATATAAAACAGATCCAAAAACCGGAGAGCTTCTTGTAAAAGGTCCTTCCGTAATGAAAGGATATCATAATCAGCCGGAGCTGACAGCATCTGTTCTTGAGCCTGACGGATGGTTCCATACCGGAGATGTTGCAAAAATAGGAGATGACGGATACATATATATTACAGGCAGAATTAAAAATATGATAGTACTTTCAGGCGGTAAAAAAGTCCTTCCGGAGGAAGTTGAATCTGTTTTAGAAAAAAGTGAATATTTGTCTGAAATATGTGTATTTGGTGCGGAACGTACATTCGGAGCAAAGGATGGAACGGAAGAAGTTGTTGCTGTAGTTGTTCCAAAGCCATATTTATATGAAGAAAAGACAGATGCTGAAATAGAACAAATTGTAAGAGCTGATATAAAAGAACTTTTACAGAGGTTAACTCCTTATAAACGTCCGACAAACATAATTATCAGACGTGAAGCTTTGCC
>CAMORE010000009.1 GCA_946623365.1 uncultured Acinetobacter sp. | reverse complement strand
GTCACATGCGAACTCAACAGATTAAAATACGAAATACAAGAATTAAAAGATAAAATAACAAATTTATAACAAATAGATATATATAAAAAACCACCGGTCATGACCGGTGGTTTTTTCAAAATCTCTACGCTAATGCTTTTGATTTTTCTATGCATTCAATCAATGTAGAAGCAACAGTTTTTTGCTCTTCTATAGTAAGCTCAGGGAACATAGGAAGTGAGATTACACATTCTGTATTCTTTTCAGTAATAGGTAAATCGCCCATTTTGTATCCCAAGTGAGCATGAACTTTTTGCATATGAAGAGGAATCGGATAATAAAGCATTGCACCTATGCCTGCTTCTTGAAGCATTTTGTGAATGTTATCTCTGTTAGGAATTTTAACTGTGTATTGATGGTAAACACAATATGTATCATGCAATTCCTTAGGAGTAACAATATCAGAACATTCTGAGAACAATTTATTATATGTTGCGGCATGTTCTCTTCTTGACTTATTCCATTCATCTATATAATTCAATTTAACTCTTAAAATTGCTGCCTGAATTTCATCTAAACGAGAGTTTACACCTATTTCATCATGATGATAACGAATAGCACCACCATGATTACGTAGTGCAACTATTCTGTTTTTAAGATTTTCGCTGTTAACTGTAATAAGTCCGCCATCACCCATTCCGCCGAGGTTTTTGGTAGGATAGAAGCTGTAGCATCCGATATCACCAAAAGTACCGACTTTTTGTCCTTTGTATTCAGCTCCGATGGCTTGACAACAATCTTCGATTACATATAAATTATGACGCTTAGCAATGTCCATAATCTTGTCCATTTCACAAGGCTGACCATAAAGGTGAACCGGCATTATAGCTTTTGTATGAGGAGTTATTAAGCTTTCAATCTTGTCTGCATCAATATTGAACGTATCGGGATTAATATCACAGAATACAGGTGTTGCACCGACTATTTCTATTGATTCCGTAGTTGCAACAAAAGTAAATGCTGTAGTAATAACTTCATCACCCTTTCCTATATCTAATGCACGAAGCGCAAGATGAAGAGCATCTGTCCCTGAGTTAAGAGCAACTGTATAATTGCATCCGATATACTTTGCAAGTTCACTCTCAAGAGCTTTTACATTTGGTCCTAAAATATATGAACCTGAACGTAAAACCTCACAAACTGCCTTTTCAACTTCTGCGCCTATTTTTGCGTATTGTCTTTTTGAATCTAAAATTGGAATCATATTTCCCTCCTATAATTTACCCATAATTTAAGTTTACCACACTTTTTAACTCCCTTTATATAATCTTAATTACAAGTACAATTATGCTAAATGCACTGTAATTATGAATTTTTGTTACAAAAAGTCAATTATTTAACACAAATGGTTTTTATAAATATAGTAGTATAAATAGAAACGAGGTTACAAAGTGACAATTTTTGCTTTATCGGCACATTATGGAATAACAGACCGCACTGTTGCATCCAACAATTCTCAAAGATGCCAAAATCCTAATAACAAACTATTATTTAATTTTTCTGACAATGAAAATCAAACAACAAATACCACCAAATACGTGGTTAAAACAGTTATAGGAAACGTTATTTGCAAAACGGCAGAACAAAAAAATCAATATTCAGAGTTTTACAATAATATGTGTTATTCTCACCATAATAGAGACAACAGCGCCTACGATGTATATGAACAAAAAAAAGCCGAAGCATATAAACAATACGAAAACGGAACAATTACAAAAAGAAAATATAACAACTTATGCAAAACATATTATAAAGAGTATGAACAAACCAAAATAAATTCTTGGAACAATATGTTAAGAGATTTGAAGGCAAAAACAAAAGAACTTGGCTGCGATACAATACCGTGCAGAAGTTTTGAAAGTAATCCTATCTTTTAACTTTTAAACAATTTTGTATGCAAAAATTTGCTCAAGTTCCATTATTTCTAATGAGTTTACGAAAAAATTTGTCAATTTTTATTTTTTACGCCCCCTCCAATCGTAAACTTTTGTAACGAATTTTTTAATCAACTAGCAAAAAATAATATATTCACGTTTTACAATAATTGGATGGTTGATAATTCCTAAAAAATGTTATAATAGATTTAGCGAGGTAATATACATGAGTGAAATTAATGGTACAAATTTTAGTGTTAATCAAGTAAATTTCAACAGTACACAAAAACAGACTCCCGATACCCCACAAGGAGTCACTGAAGGAGAAGAACCTAAATTCAAAGACTTTTCAGACCCGAAAGCAGAAGCTCTCGGCCGCTCTATGTTAGTAAAAGATGCTGACAGCACAAATAATGATTTAAAAGCTTTAATAAAAGACCCGCAAATAGCAGATAATTCTGACGAATTGTTTGAAACAGCATATAAAGCTGCCGTTGATTCCGGTGTCGAAAACCCTTATGAAGAAGCATCTTCTTTTGCAACCGGAAATGTACAGGGATAATAATTAATGTTAATTTTGTAATGAATCTATAGATTTACGAATGAAATATTAAAACAAATGTAACAAATTTTTCGTAGAAAAACTATTCTTATGGTAAACTGAGGATAGGAGTTCAGAAAAGGAATGAATATGTGTAAGTTCACCGATTAAACTCCTAAAACCAACTATAAAGGAATAGCTTATATGGACATATTTTCAATATTTACTCTCTTAGGCGGATTGGCATTTTTCCTCTACGGAATTTCAATTATGTCATCCGGTCTGGAGAAAATTGCAGGCGGAAGATTAGAACAAATGCTTAAGAAAATGACTTCTAATCCGATTAAGAGTTTTATTTTAGGAGCCGTAATTACAGCAATAATACAGTCTTCTTCCGCAGTTACCGTTATGTTAGTCGGACTTGTTAACTCAGGAATCATGGCATTATCAAGAACCGTAAGCATTATTATCGGTGCAAACGTAGGAACAACTATTACAGCTTGGATATTGAGTTTAACAGGAATTCAAGGCACAACAGGACTCGTGCTTAAATTTTTTAAACCTGAATCCTTTTCACCGATATTAGCATTAATCGGCGTAATATTAATAATGGCATCCAAGTCAAATAAACGTAAAAATGTCGGTACTATTCTTATGGGCTTTGCCATTTTAATGTTCGGTATGATAGTTATGGCTGAATCAATGACTCCGTTAGCAGACATGCCGGAATTTGGTAAAGCAATGATAGCGTTTCACAATCCGCTTTTAGGTTTTCTTGTCGGAATGGGTGTAACAATGCTTGTTCAAAGCTCTTCAGCGTCAATCGGTATTTTACAAGCTCTGACTCTTGTTGGCGGTGTATCTTGGGCAGTAGCAGTACCCATTATTTTGGGACAAAATTTGGGCTCATGCATATCAGCAGTTTTAGCAAGTATAGGGGTTAGTACGAATGCAAAGCGTGTAGCAGGAATACATGTAATTTATAATATTTTAAGTGTAGGTACATGTTTACCGTTATTCATTTTGCTTAATTTAATATTTAAATTTTCATTCTTATCAAGTGATATATCACCATTTGGCGTAGCTGTATTCCATACTGCATATAATATATTTACAGCTTTTCTATTTTTCCCGATTGGTAAAATTATTGAAAAAATGGCTATCAAAGTTATACCTGATAAAAAAGGAGATACTAAGCGGGTACTACTTGATGACAGGCTTCTTCTTGCTCCTACTTTTGCCGTATCAGAAGCATACAGGCAAACCGTTAAAATGGCTGAAATGGTAGAATACAACTTTATATTTGCCTCCAAAATGCTAAAAAGCTACCATCAAAAAAAAGCTGACCAAATTAGAGAAAACGAAGTTAAAATTGACACATATGAAGATAAATTAGATTCTTTCTTATTAAAACTTTCCGGTAAAGAACTATCCGAAGAGGATAATAATAGAATTTCTCAACTATTACTGGCAATTGGGGATTATGAACGTATTGGCGACCATGCTACAAATATATTAAAAATATCCGAAAAATTTAAGGAAAGCGATAGAAAGCTCTCACCAGAAGCTGTAGAGGAGCTAAAAGTAATTGTACATGCCGTTTCCGAAATATTCACTATGTCATTTGAAGCATATAAAACGGATAATGTTCAACTGGCAAGAGAAGTCGAACCGCTTGAAGCCGTTATTAAAAAAATTGTCAGAAAAGTAAAAAATCATCACATACAAAGGCTTAAAGACGGTTTGTGTACTGCAGATTTAAGTTTTATGTTTTCGGATTTATTAAATGATTTCAGAAGAATTGCAGCTCACTGCGGAAATATTGCAACAAGTGTCATTCAACTTTACGACAGTTCTCTTGATAAACATGAATATAACCATAGAAATAAAGACGAAGATATCGAATTTGTAAACAAATATCAAGATTACAAATCCCGCTACTCTGTCTCTAAAAACAGTTCTATTGATAGCGTACATGTATAAATGCAGAATATAACCATACAAAGCTGAAATCTACATGGACATTATATAAATTACGATAGCACTTATTAGCAAGACACTTATAACAAAAGCAAAAGCTACTGTAATCAGCGGATTGAAATTAAAATCATTTTTTTCCTCATTGCTGATTTGTTTAATAATATTTTTTGTTAAATCAGGTTTTGTTTCCGCACTTGTTTTCCTGAATGAATCACGCATAAGCTTTCTTATGTGATAAGTGTCTTCTAATTCTTTTCTTGCTTTTTTATTCCCTATTGCATATTTTCTTATTTTCACGTTTTCCTCCTCAGGAAGTTCATTATCTACGTACGCAGAAAGATTTGTTTTAAAAAATTGATACTGTTTAGACGGATGGCAATTTGTAGGATATAATTCCGTTTCGTTTTTTTCTTTGCTTTTGACTTCTGCACGCATATCAGAAAAAAGTGAATTAATAATATTGAACTTAGCCCTGCATACAGGACATTTTTTTAAATGTTCTTCGACTTTTTCTTTTAATGCGTCAGATAAATCCCCTTCAATATAAAAAGATATAAGTACATCCATTTGTAAACATGTTATTTCCATTAAATAAACTCCTTTAATTGTTTTTGTAATTTTCCTCTGGCTCGTGATATTCGCGATTTTACGGTTCCGATTGTTGTGTTTGTAAGTTTTGATATATCTTCGTAGCTTAATCCTTCAAATTCTCTTAACACTATTGCAATTCTTAAGTTGTCAGGGAGTCCCAGCAAAGCTATTTTTATTATTTTATCCATTTCAGAGAAAAGGCATTTTTCTCCGGGTTCACATCCTATTTTGTCCTTAATTTCTAAAAGTTTATCTTCATTAAAATCAACTTTCCCTTCTGCTGCTCGTTTTCTGGTATAGTCATAATACGTATTTGTAACAATATGGTTAAGCCAAGATTTGAAACAGTCTACATCTTTAAGCGAAGAAATGCATTTTGCCGTTTTTAATAAAGCCTCCTGTGTTAAATCAGAAATGTCCTGCCGTTTATCTGTTAAATAACTAAACATGGTAAAGACATTTTTTTGAATACGTCTGATAAGTTCTTCAAGTGCTTTAATATCACCTTTTTGAGAAAGAGTAATTATCATATTCAAGTCATCATTTTTATAATCAACGTTTCTCACACCGTTTTTCTCCACTCTGAAAACATGATATGAGACGCAGTAGTTTAATAAATTAGACAATTGGGTGTAGTTGTAAGAATAAAAGTTAATATTATAAAAAATGGTACTTACACAGTACTTTAAAAGTAGTATAAAACATATATTCAAACTAGACTCTTTATTTGAATTTTAATATTAATATTGACATGGGCTAAAATGCTCTCTGCAAAATCACTTATATTTACCTCTAGACCATGTGGTCTATATCTTTTTATCTAGCCTAAATACTGTAAAATTAATCTTTTTATTGATGAAAATATCCTCTATACGCAGGTAATATGAATAGTGGAAAGAGAAGATAATTATACAATTTATTATATAGGGGAGAGAAGAGAGTATGAGACATGAGTTTAAGAAAAAATCAAGAGTTTTATTAATTGATGACAATTATGATCATTTAACAGGGATTAGGGAACTTTTGAATCTGGAAGGAACATTTGATGTAGTAGGAATTGCAACAAATGTCACAGTAGGACTAAATTTAATAAAAAAATATCAACCGGATATTGTTTTATTAGATATGAATATGCCTGAGAGAGACGGCTTACAAGGAATCATTGAAATATCTAAACTCGGTCTGGGTACAAAAGTTTTAGCATTATCAGGATATGATGATGCCGACTTGATTTTCAGGGCAATGAAGATTGGTGCAAAAGGTTATGTTTTGAAAACCATGGCTTCGGCTCAATTAATTTATGCAATAGAAGAAGTATTGAACGGCAAAATTTATTTACCGCTTGCACTTTCATCAAGATTTTTTGAATATTTTCAACAATCATTCAGAGAAGAAAATTCAAGAAAAGAATCTGCTTCAAATGAAGAAAATTTGCTTGATGCATTAACACAAAGAGAAGAAGAAGTTTTGGAACTGCTAACTCAAGGTATTACATATAAAGGTGTTGCTAATAAATTATTTATATCTGAAACAACGGTAAAAACACATGTAAATAACATTTTCCAAAAGCTTCAGGTTAACGACAGAACACAAGCTGTTTTATATGCGATTAATAACGGATTTTTAACAAAAAATAAAATTGCAGTGTAGTTAAAAACAGCGAACAATTAATTTAACTTCATATATGTTCAGGGTTAAGCTTAAAGCAAAACCCAACAACAAGGAAAAACAAATGAAAAAAATCGTAAGACAACAAAACTATTTAAAAGAGCTTATTGAATCTCAGGATAATCAAATAATCTCAAGATCCGCATTAAAATGCATGATGAGAGCTTCGATAGAGCCTTTGGTTGATAATCCTGAGGAAGGCGTAGTACTGCACAGGATTAATAATAAATCAGGAATAATGAGTCTTATTAAGCGATTAGAATTCTCATCAATTCCTTCTTACGATTTTACTGATGAGGGCGGACATTTAAAAGAAAAGGTTTGGGCAAATACAGAATTTTTATGTGTTTTAACTCACAGATTTGTTGCCATTATTATTTGGGACAATAAAACAGAAAATAAAAACTTTGTCAGATATTACACAATTTATAACTCAAGAGTTCAGAATGAAGCACTTGATATAATCGACAGAAATACGGATGTAGATATTAAAGATTTTCAAGAACGTTTTAAACCTGACAGACGTGATAACCCGCTTTTAAACGTATCAATCAGACGAATAATTGAGAATATGGATGAAGCGACAAAGGATGCAGTATTAGGGTATGCACAAATTCAGTCGGAAAAAGAGGAAGAGGAGATTAGCGCAAATACAAGAGCCATCGCACATGAAATAAGAAATCAGCTTTCTATATGTGACTTGTATAATGAAATTATTAAAAAAACTTGCGCAAAACAGGGGATAAGTGAAGAGGGAATTACAAACGCTCTTAAAAATATGACGAGAGCTATTAAGATGGCAAACAATTCCCTTATTTCTCTAAAATCTACCGAGAAAAATGTTATAAAACCTTTGAAGTTAAAAGAATTAATTAACAATGCGGTCGATTTGACGAAAGTATATTATGAAGGTAAAAATATTGATTGTAAATTGGAAAATGAACATGATACAAGAATTCCTGTTGATGAAAATAAATTCATTGCTGCAATCGTTAATTTAGTAAAGAATGCAAGTGAAGCATTTGATATAAATGATGTCAGAGATGGTAAGTATATTAAAATTAAAACAGAAGAGGACGGAGATTTTGTATTAGTTAGTGTAGCAAATAATGCAGGGAAAATAGAAAATCCTGAAAATATTTTCAAAGAAGGATACACTACCAAATCTTCAGGTTCAGGACTTGGGTTATTAATTTGTAAAAAATCAATAGAGGAAATGTACGGCAGACTTGAATTGGCAAAAAATACAGATGAAGAAGTCGAGTTTGTCATAAAAATAGGAAAGGTAGGATAAGTGAGCAAGTGAGCAGGTGAGCATGTGAACAGGTGGTGTAAAAATCACTTATTCACTTAATCACACAATCACTCAATCACCTAACAAACATGGATTTAATCACAAGCAGAACGATGAAAATAACACAGCTTGGCATGGACGGTCTGATGGACAGACAACATGCTATCGCTTCCAATATTGCAAACGTTAACACTCCCGGATATCAAAGAAAAGAAGTAGCGTTTGAAAGCCAGCTTGCTGAAATTCAGGAAAAAGAAGATTTAAAAGATTATATCAAGGAACTTAACAGTATAGAATACAAACCGCCGGTACTGGATGTCTTTACAGGTGATATTCATAAATACAGAGTTCCTACACTACAGGAAAAAGCCTATTTGCAATCGAATGTCTACGACCAATTTAAACCACAGCTGGTAACAGACATTTATAGCGGTACCGATAATCATGGAAATAACGTTGAATTGGAACGAGAAATGATGGATTTATCAAAAACAGGCACAAAATACATGGTTTTATCTAATCTGGAAAGAAGAAATTTCAGCGGCTTAAGTGATGTTATCAGAGGACAGTAGTTATACAGGTGAACGAATGATTAAGTGAACAGGTGAACATGTTGATGTGCGGCTTGACACACGAGAAAGACCAAGACACAGGAGAGTAAAAATGAGTTTTAATATATTTGATATTGCAGGGTCCGGAATGACAGCGCAAAGAGTCAAAATGGATACTATTGCCAGTAATATTGCAAATGTTAATACTACACGCCGTCCGGACGGTTCAAAAGGAGTTTATATAAAAAAAGATGTGACTTTTAGAACAATCTATGAAGACGAGTTAAACCGAGGTTTTTCTAATTTTTCAAGCAACAGTCCTGATGCGCAGTTTGACCCGAGAACAGGAAATCTTCATATCAATGCTAATGTAGCACTTAACCATGGCTTGTTGACAGGCGGAGTCGAAGTTGATGAAATATACGATTCTGAAAACGGTGTAAAAACTGTTTATGATCCGTCTCATCCTGATGCAGACGAAGACGGATATGTAGATTTACCAAACATTAACGTAGTAGAAGAAATGGTAGGAATGATATCAGCATCAAAAGCTTATCAAGCCAATGCGACTGTTGCAGAGAACGTAAAAACCATGATGCAGAGTGCGATGAATATATAACAGGTGAGCAGGTGATTAAGTGAACAAGTGAGCAAGTGAAAATAAGCAAAAAGAACTGTAGGTTGGGTGAAACCCAACAAAAATTAAACCTTAGAATACACTTGTTTGCACCACAACAATAAAGGATTTGATAATTATGGAATTTTCAACAGGAATATCGACAAATTTTGACAGAACATTTAATTTTGATGCGGTAGAAAATTATAATAACTTTCTTAAAAATAATACTTCTTTTCAATTTGATACTGCCGTTGTTACAGATTTTGAAAAAGCACTAAATGATGCTTCAAAAAGTTATCCTGTTCATGATAAAAAAGATCCTGTCGGCTTAGGCAATTTTGCAGACAAGATGGGTTCTGCTCTTTCAGATAGTCTTAATGCGGTAAATACTATTAAATTAGAAGCTGACAGAATGCAGGAAGATTTGGCTATGGGAGGCCCGACAAGTGTGCATGATGCAATGATTGCAGCAGAGAAAGCTTCATTAAGCATGCAAATGGCCGTTCAAGTCAGAAACAGAATATTATCGGCATATACAGAAATTACCGGAATGATGATATAAAAACGTTTATAATGAGAATACAGGAGAAAAGCCAAAATCGACAAAATTTTGAGATGTTTCCTCAAGCTCAATATGTAACAATTTTGTTACAGAATAGCAAATTATTTTTTTAGAGGTTATATTACACTATGAGGGTATAAAAAATACCCTTGCATGAGGTCAAATAGTGGTAGATAATCGTTCAGCAGGTTTTTACGGTATTGGCGGGGCTTTTAATTTTAAAAGCGGTGACCCGTCCGGAACTGCGGCAAAAATGAGTCAGGAAAAATACGGTTCGGAAGCAATGTACCTTCCTCCATTGGAAGGAGAAGAAGGCGATGAAAATCTTTATAATCAGCCTTATGTAGATAGGAGTGCACTTTTAAGAGCAACGTTAAATTCTCTTGCAATGACAAATGTTGCAGGGGTTTTGAATGCCAATAAGCACAAAAAAACAGTCAAAGAGATTCTTGAAGAAGATGATGACGAGAAAGAAAATAAACATAAAAACAAACAGAAAGAATCTGACAAAGAGCAAAAAAATAACCAAGAAAATAGCTCTAAATAACTATATATCTATCTTATTTTGATGTATAATTATACAGATGCGAGGAGTGATTTATGTCTGAAAAGACGAATAAAAATAACGGAAATCATGATTATAGAGAGCCTAAATTTTACAATATTTGGCGTAGAATATTTCTTTTTTTAGTTACACACGTATTTTATATGATACGTTTTAAACTTGTTTACAGGTTAGAAGTGCAAGGCAGGGAAAATATTCCAAAAGATAATAATTTTTTAATTGCAGCAAACCACCTGTCTACTCTTGATCCGCCTCTTGTATGTGCGGTTATGAACAGAGGTGTTGCATATATGGCAAAAAAAGAACTTTTTGATAACATTTTTTTAAGATGGTGGTTAAACTGGCTTGGAGCATTTGCTGTTGATAGAGAACACGTAAGTGTATCAACTATGAAAACGGTTAAAGCTATTAAGAAAACTAATTGGGTTCTTGGAATTTTCCCGCAGGGAACAAGACAGTTAGACGGAGAAATTAAGAATTTAACTAAAGGTTTTGCATCTATTGCAAAAAGCAACAAATGCGGAATTCTGCCTATTGGAATAACAGGAACAGAAGTTGCAAAACGCTTGCCTTTCTCCGGGAAAATAATTGTAAAAATTGGTAAAGTTATTCCGTATTCGGATAATTTAGATGAAATGATAGAAAAATGGGGACAATCAATACAAGATCTTACAGGTTTTAAATATATACCTAATATGTAACAAGGATGTATGAATGGGAAACGAAAAAAATTACAATAGAAGAACTGAAAAAGATTACGGTTTTTGGAGAATACTATTTTATAGGGCTTTTGTATCAATTGTTGTTTGGAGTGTTACAAAGTTTATGTATAACTTGAAAATTGTAGGACGAGAAAATGTTCCAAAATCATCGCGTGTAATTTATGCAGGAAATCATGTGTCTTATTTAGATCCGCCTATTGTATCACTTGCCGTAAGGAAGTGCGTTGCATATATGGCAAAACAAGAACTATTTCAAGAGGGAACAGATAAATTATTAAGATTCTTAGTTCATTCTCTTGGAGCTTTCGCTGTTAACAGAGAAAAACCGGAGCTTGCAACTTTTAAAACTATAAAATCTGTTTTTAATACAACCTGGTCACTCGGAATTTTTCCCCAAGGAAGAATTATCCATGAACCTGAGATTTCAAATATTCACAAAGGTTTTGTTATGTTTGCAAAAAAATTTGAAGCGGATATCGTACCTGTCGGGATTAAAGGTTTTGACGGATACGCAAAAAAACTTTTTGAAAAACATCTAACAGTAACAATAGGAAAACCTATTTCATATAAACTGCCTGAAGATGAAATCATAAAAGAATGGGCAAGACAAATCTGTGAATATACCGGGTTAGAGAATAAAATAGAAACAACCGTTAATGTATAATAAGTCGGTTGTTACAAAACTAAATGTAAATAGCAAAAAATAATATTTTCAAGTTTATATATATGTGTGGCAAATACAGGAAAGTCGATTTATGAAAATTCAGAAAATTTATAGTGCAATTATTAATCCAAATATTCAACAACGAGTTGATTCTAATAATAGAAAGTATCTTGGAATCAGCATGCCAAAACCGCTTAATTGTGATACGGTTTCTTTTCAGGCAAGAGGTGCAAAATCTGTTTCCAAAGAAGTTAAAGCTGCTATTGCAAGGAAAGAAGCAAGAGCATTAAGAGATTTAAAACAATTAGATGAAGCAAAATATTCTCCCGAAAAAACAGCGCCTACAAAAAAAGAATTAAAAGGAGAGGAAAGAACATGGGGAGTTCCATTGGGTACTGCGCAGAGAATCAGAGAAAAAATATTAAAACCGCAGCAGCAAATTCATGATTTTATGTACAGAATTTTTGGAGATTTAAAAGTTTCCGAACTATCTCCCAAAAATATTATACTTGATATTGCTGATAGAGCTAAATCTGTTTTATCTATTACAGAAAAAAGTTCAACAAGAAAATTGAGCTCTATAAAAGAGGTCTTGAGTGAGATGACGGATTTAAACGGCAGCAAAATTGTAATGAATTATAAAACAGGAAAACCGGAAGCAGAAACAGTTTTAGATAGGTTAATTCCTCTAATTAAGACAAAACAAGTAACGCTAAAAGAGATTGAACTGCAAAGACCCAAAAGTATAGAAAATAAAAAAGAAAAAGAAGAATATGATTATGTTTCAAAAAAATTCTTAGATAAGCTAGAAGACGCACAGGAAGAAGTTTTGAACGGTTTGGAAACTGATGTAGATAAAATTATTCTTATAGACAGGCCGCTTCCTAAATACACAAAAGGTAACTACTGCGCTTTACACCTTCTACTACAGCTTAATGAAAAAGGTTCAAGACCCTTTGAAATGCAAATAATGGGCGCAAGAGAAGCAAAAGGGAAGAGAATTGACGATAAACGTTTTAAAGAATTTGACGGTAAGCAGCTTGAAGAAGAATTTGCAGAACTCGTTGAACCATGGAATATGCTTAAGAAAAAAGAAAATACCCCGGCAAAAGAACGTTTTTTGCAATACTATAGAGATGCAATGCTTCAACTCAGAGAAGATGAAATACGTGAATATGAAACACAAAGATTGATTAATCGTCCTTCAGGATTTTTTATAAATGAAGGGAAATACAATTTACCTCCGGAATACAATATTAATGAACAATACAAAATTATGCAAAAATGTGAAAATTTATTGAAGAAAAATCAAGCAAAGAAAGAAGCTGAAGCAAAAGAAAAAGAAAAAATGGCAAAATTGCAAGAAAATGCAAAGGAAAAAGAGCCGTTATTGCCAATACGCAGCTTCAAAAAAATGATTGAAAAAATAGATCCTCAGTCAGATAAAAAAGTGAAAATTAAGCATTAATTATAAAATTTGAATCAGTTATATATAAAATCAACCCCCGCACCGGCGGGGGTTGATTAGGTTGATTAGGTGGAATAAATTAAATATTTTAATATTGATTCAATTTTAAAATAAAGGGGGATTAGGTTTATAACCTTTCCCCCGATGGGGTAATTAATTTGTGTGTCTTAATGTGTTTATTTAATGTTTGCTTAATTACTTATTAGTTAATACCCAGTTGTGCTCTATAAAAACCGTTTGATGCTATTTGGTTTTTAATAAGGTTATTATTTGGGTTAGATGCTAAATACATACCGCTTAATTTATCAAGTCTTCTTGTTAATCTTGTATCAGGGTATGCTTTTGAAGCAACTTTTAATCTTGTCCATGTTGCAGCTTCTTTTTGTGTTGCAATAGTTTCTTCTTCTAAATCTGCAACTCTTTTAACGTGCATGCTTTCGTGTGCAACTAAGCAAGCAATTTGCTCAACAGGTGCATTTCTGTAAATTGAATTTATCATAATAACTCTTGTTCCGTAGTTATTATAAGTGCTTACTGCAAATGTTTTACTTGCATTGTAGGTATATGATGTTAAATCATCAAAAGAAACTCTGATTCCGTATCTTTGTAAGTTTCTTAATACATCTGTTTCACCTGCTTGTTCCAATAATGTAATTGCTGATACAATTTTTGCATCCTGTGAAAAATCTGATGCTCTGTAGGCAAATGCCTGATTCAGTGTTAATAACACAAACGCTGCAAACAATACTACTAATTTTTTCATACTAAAGCTCCTAATCAACTCATGTTTTCTTCTAATCAACTTCGATACTTTTCACTTCGGCTTGATTTAGAAAATCTTGAGCGTTCAGGACAGTTTTCTTAACAAAACTTAATAAAACGATGCTTAAAATCGGTGTAATGTAGTAAAATAAATGGTTTTAAATTTTAAAATAAAATGTAACAAATGTTAAGCAAAAATTTTTTGATTTTTTTGCATTTACAAAACTTAACATTAGACATAAAAAACCTTTATTTTCTTGGTTTTTGTTAACATTGGTAAATGCATTGTGCAATATTTGACGTATTAATGCTCTAAATTACAGTGAATTTTATTTTGTTCTGCACATAAATTTTGACAGCTTTTATTATAACATTCAGGCTCCGAATGGATTGATATAGAAGCATTTGTGTATATATTTCTGATTCTTTTTTCAATTTCATCACAAATTCTGTGACACTTACAAAGAGAAGTTTCTCTGGGAAATAAGAGAACAATATCAATATCTGTGGACGGACCGACTTGACGGGCTTTAAGACTGTTATTTTTCAATTTTGCACCGCTAAATTCAGATATTATATGTTTTAAATTTTCTATATCTCCATCTGGCAATGAATAATCCAATAATCTCTTTAGTGCTTGTTGAGAAATTTTGTATCCTGTTTTGTATATAAAACCGGCAACGAGAATTGCAATTATCGGGTCAAGAAGATGATGTCCGGTATACTTTATTAAAATTAATCCTGCTAAAACACCCAAAGATGAATATACATCAGTCCTTAAATGCTCACCGTCAGCGTATAGCGAAATAGAATTAGACTCTTTAGCGGTTCTGAACAGCAAAGAACTGACAAACAAATTCATAATAACAGCCAAAAACATTACAGCAATACCAAGATTATTCTCTGTTGAAATACTTTCTCCCAAAATAATTTTTTTTGAAGATTCATAAATAATGAAAAATGATGCAAATATGATTAAAAGTCCTTCAATAAAACCGGCTAAGTCTTCATATTTTCCATGTCCGTACGGATGATCAGTATCAGCAGGCTGTGATGACTTGATAACAGAAAAAAATGTTAAGACGGATGCCGCAAAATCACTGCAAGAGTGTATGGCTTCCGATATAATACACAAACTTCCGGAAACTATTCCTATAGTAAGTTTTAATGCTGTTAATAAAACATTAGATAATATTGACAGACTGGCAACTATTTGTTTTTTTCTGTTAATTTCCATAATGTATATAAAATCACCTTAACTTATTATATTACTCAAACTATTGTTTATCAATAATAAAAATAATTCTATTTTATATATTATAAAAGTAATTATATACAAGTTACAAAAATTAAAATCCTATTTATTTAATCCTCTTGCAAATAAATGAATTATATGTGATAATGAGTACTAAGGTTGGGAGTTTTGTTAAGTATAATCTCTTATAGCAGAGTTAGTATTTTAGCAAAATTATGCCTTTGGCAAAGGATTTTGCCGTTTTTCCGATTTATAAGTTATTAGTATGAGTACCTCTGAATATTATGGGCGAATTTAAGTTTAATTACGATTTTTTAAAGAATAATGCAACCTCCGGCAGTTGGAGACGCGGTTATGAACTGTATCAAAAAGATATGATTCTTGAATCTTATCCTGAAAAAAACTTTTTTAAAGCAAAAGTAAAAGGCAATTATCAGGATTTTTATATTACTGACCTTATTTTTAAGAAGAATAAAGTGGAGGCAAGATGCAACTGCCCGCTTAAAGAAGAATGGTGCAAGCACTCTGTTGCAGTAGCTCTTAAAGCAATAGAAGAAGGTGCTTTTGATAACTGGATGTATGATAAGTATCAAGTAGAACCGGATTTGTCAGATGTAGATACAGCCTTGAAAACTCCGGCGAGAGGAAGTTATATTTTCCACTTTAATCCGAAAAGAAGACAAAACTTTTTCTCTATTTTAGTCAGAGATAGGGCTTCAAATAAAATTGTCCGATCATTAGAAGGTATATTAAGAGCGCTTATAGAAATACAAAAAGCATCACCTGAGTTTGAACTCAATGATGCACAGAAAAATGAAATTGCCCTGTTCCAAGTTATGCTGAAAATTGCAAAACAGGATAAAAAAGCAGGCTGGTACGATATTCCGATTACAAAATTTGCACCGGTATTTCCTTTAATGGCTGATTTGGAAGAAGTTTTAGACGAAAAAACAAAAGAAAGAATCCAATTTACCGATAACGTTTGGAGTTTAAATATGGATGTTTCCACTACAAACGTTAACGGCGGAACAAATATTGTGTTAGAACTTTTCTGGACCCGTCCTGATAAGGATGAAACATATCCGTTTGAAGAAATTAAATATTTTTCAAGGCAGATAAAATGGGGAAGGTATAAAAATATTATTTTCCCGATTAATATTGCAATGAATGAACTTCCGCAAAGCATCATAAAATCTACATTTACCGATTTGAAAGATGCAGATGGCGGTAAATTTGTGTATGAAGAACTTCCTCACCTGCAAGAGATTATGCCTGTTAAGATTGCTGAAAACATCAGCGGACTGTTAATGGATCATAAACCGCCATTGAATGTTGTAACGCTTGGTATAGACTATGACCAGTCACTAAAGGCATCGTTAGAATTTGACTATTCTGGGGTAAAAGTACCATACTCCAAGAGTAAAGAAAAATCCCCATACATATCAGTAAAAAGTGAAAAAGAGGATTTGGTATACTGGATAAAACGTGATTATGAACACGAACAGTTAGCATATAATATGCTTCTTGCTTGTAAGTTCGTACCAATGCAAACAAACAATCTGGCATTGGAAAAAGAAAACGCTATTGATTTTTATAATTACTATATTCAGCAAGCAGGAGAAGGTTGGAAGTTTGAAGAGCAAGATGATATGAACTTCTTTAAACTTATGCAGGAACCGTTTAAGATGTGCGCAAAGATTGATTTCTCTGAAGAATCGATTGATAGTATGGAAATTCAGTTATACGGCCAAGTCGGGGATGAAGTTATAGATTTTGATGAAATATATGAAACAATCCAAAGCGGAGAAAAGTATGCACGTGTAAGAAGTCTTGGATTTGTCGAATATCCTGCTCAAAATATTTATGCAATAATGCGCTCATTTAACTCATTTGATGCATACAGAAACAATGAAAACAAGTTTTTGGTTAAAACTTATCGTGTAGGTTTGATTACAGAATTGCAAAACCAGGGTTTTGAGCTTGTAATGAGTGAAAAATTCCAAAAATTCTGGGAGCAAATTTCCACATTCTCAACCACAACGGAGGGTGTTGACATTCCTACAAGTGTTAATGCTAAATTCAGAGAATACCAAACAAAAGGTTTCCATTGGCTGTGGTTCTTGTACCAATACGGTTTGAACGGAATTCTGGCTGATGATATGGGTTTAGGTAAAACTTTACAAGCTTTGACTCTTTTACAAAAAGCTAAAGAAGTTGACGGCCCTATGCCGACTCTTGTTATTGCTCCGACAACGGTTGTATTTAACTGGGAAAATGAAATAGAAAAATTTACTCCTGAATTATCTTGTTTAAAGATTCAAGGTGCAGACAGAAAAGGTCTTTTTAAAGAGATTCCGAATTACGATATTATTATTACAAGCTATGCACTTGTAAGACGTGACATCGCAAAGCTTAAGAAATATAAATTCAGATATGTAATTTTAGATGAATCTCAGAATATTAAAAATGCTATTTCTCAGACAGCGCAATCGGTAAAAGAACTTCAATCAGATCATAAGCTCGCTCTTTCCGGTACTCCTATCGAGAACAAGCTTGAAGAATTATGGTCTGTATTTGACTTCTTAATGCCCGGCTTCTTATTTAATGTAGCTGAATTCAACTATCGCTATGTTACTCCGATAATGGAAAGACAGGATAAAACAGTTGAAAAACGTTTGAAGCTTCAAATATTCCCGTTCATTTTACGTCGTATGAAACGAGATGTAGCGAAAGACTTGCCGGATAAAGTTGAAAATATGGCATATTGTGAACTCACAGATGAACAGCGTGATTTCTATCTTGAGGTTCTTGATTCTACAAAAGAAGAGCTATTCAAGAGTATTGAGCAGAATGGTCTGGAAAAGAGCAGAATGTCTATATTCTCTGCGCTTCTTAGAATGCGTCAAATCTGCTGTCACCCGAGACTATATGACAAAGAACATGTTAAAGGCGATATGAAGTCCGGTAAATTTGAATACTTAAAAGATATGATTAAGCAGATTATTGATGAAAAACACAGAATTCTGCTGTTCAGTCAGTTTGTAGATATGCTTGATATTATTAAAGGATGGCTGCAAAGAGAAGGTATTCCTTTTGAGTACTTAACCGGAAAAACAAAAGATCGTCAAGCAGCTGTTGAAAACTTTAATAATAACCCGAACATTCCGATTTTCTTAATCAGTTTGAAAGCCGGCGGTACAGGGCTGAACCTAACAGGTGCAGATTATGTTATTCACTATGACCCATGGTGGAACCCTGCAGTTGAAGATCAAGCAACAGACAGAGCATATCGTATCGGACAAACAAAGAAAGTGTTTGTATACAGACTTATTACAAAAAATACTGTTGAAGAAAAAATTCAAAAGATTAAAGGCCGCAAGCGTGACCTTGTTGACAGCGTTGTTTCGATTGACAGAAATATTACAAAATCTCTTACGATGGAAGATATTAAAGACATTTTCTCCGTTGATTAGAGCGTGGAGTAAATGTATTTGTAATATAATACAACAGTCAAAATTTACAATAAATGTATCTATTAAATTTCAAAAACGTTACATTTTTGTATAAAAATCGATATGTGGTATAATTGCTAAGGGAGGAGCTCTGCAGCTCTTTATCATGACTCCTCATTTTAGAGGAGTACAGAAGAAAAGATATAAGTTAAAATAACATAGGACGATTATATATCAATTTTTATTGATATTCAAAAGGTGATATGGCTATAAACAGTATAGATAGTATGAATAATGCCGTCGGAATGATTCAAGCCGATGCAAACAAAAACTCAACTAGTGAAAAAGAGAATATTTTTGTTCGTGAAGCTGAAGTTGACGGAATTGAAATTCTTGTCAGCATGGCTCGCCAAGGGAAAATAGATCCTTGGAATATTAATATTGTTGATGTTACGGATAAATATTTAACGCACCTTTTTCAGTCTAAAGCTCAGAATCTGAGATTAACCGGCAGAACATTATTATTTGCTGCAATATTATTAAAACTTAAATCAAACGTTCTGGAAGGTCTGGATATAAATGACTTTGAAGTTCAACACCCTGAGGATATTGATTTATCTTTAGAAGAAGGGGAGCTGGAATATTCACGAGAAGATTTTGTGCCAACAAATAACGTCATTTCAATTGACGAAGTTTTACAGAGAAGAACATCCGTAAGATTAAATCATAACAGAGTAGTTACTTTGCATGACTTAATACGCCAATTGGAATTCTATGAACAACTTGATAAAAAGCAATCACTTAAAAAATCTCTTGAAAGAGCTGCCAGAAGAAGAAATAACGGCATATCCAGAATGTCAACCGAAGACATATTTAATATGCCTCACGATGAATACATAACGGAAGGAGTTGCAAGGTTAAAAGATAATCTCGAAGAGATTTTAAACCGTCAGGATAAAATTGAATTGAATGAACTGACATTGCTCGGAATGGACAGAATAAGTGCATATATATCACTTCTGTTTTTAACTGTTGACAGCAATTATGATTTAGAACAAGATGAATTTTATTCTGATTTGTATGTTGTAAAACGTGAACCGTCGAAAGATGCACAAATTGCTGATACAAATTCTGATGATACAGATAACATAAATGAAGCTTTTAAAAATGCTGAAGGAATTATTAAAGAAGAGGTAGAAAATGGAACAGCTGAAATCAAGAATTGAAGCGGTTTTATTTGTTACCGCAAAAGTCCTTCAAGTTAATGAAATTGCAGAAATTCTGGGAGAAGAACCGGATATTGTAGAAGAAGCATTATTAGAACTTATTATGGATTATGCCTCAAGAGAGGGTGCTTTAGAAATTGATGACGAGAACGGATATATACTTCAAGTAAAGCAAGAGCATTTAGATATTGTTGAAAAGCTTTGTCCCGTTGAATTAAAGCCGCCGGTATTAAAAACCCTTACTGTTATTGCATTAAAAGAACCTATAAGGCAGTCGTTACTGAAAGATTTAAGAGGTTCAAATGCCTATGAACACGTTCAAGAACTTTTGGAAAAAGGATTAATATCGAGGCACAGAGATAAAAACGGACGTTCTTATAATATAAAAACGACTCCAAAATTTGCTGAGTATTTCAAATTAAAAGGTGATATCAGAGCTCTTGTAAAAACTTTAAATATTGATAAAGGAATAAAAGACGATCCGTCTGAAGATACAAAAGCAGAATCTGAAGACTCAGAATCAACAATATAAAAGGGATAATTATGAAGCTTATGAAAAAATGGACAAAATTTTTTTTAATAGTATTCCTTTTTATTTTGTTATTTTTAATTTTATTTTTCCAATCGCATAAAGCAGAACTTTATGCAAATTTTGGCAATTATCAATCTAAAAGAGGACATTACGAAAAAGCACAGGAATTTTTTGAAAAATCATATAATCTTGGAAATAAAGATACAAATTTTAGAAAAACCTATGTTAACTCTCTGGTAAATTCCCCTTTATCAATAGAAGCTCAGGAAAAATTAATAAAAATAGCAGAGGATGAAATAGAAGACTCTGCATCCGATTCAGCAGAATATTTTTTGCGTAATTTAAAAAAAGAGATTCATAATAAATATCCTGAAAACTATATTTTGCAAGCTTCATATAATCAAAAAATTATACACTGGGGCAAATTACCGATTACATATTGTATAAACGGCAGGCACATTCCAAAAGAGCTGACGGAAGCAGTAAATGAAGCTTTTAATACTTGGGAGCGTGCAAGTTCAGTCAGAATAAGATTTGATAAAGTATCTTTTTCAAATGCAGACATTGTAGTTACTTTTATCGGAAAGAAAATAAAAAACCCTGAAATTGGTCAAAAGTATGTAATTGCATCGACAACACCGGTTATACAAGATGATAAACTTTTAAAAATGGAAATGGAATTTAATATTTATAATTTAGAAGGTAAACTCTTTACACCGAATCAAATGTACAATACAGCTCTGCATGAAGTTTTTCACGCTCTCGGATTTATGGGGCATTCTTTTGAAGAAGATACAATAATGCATATGACTCAGGATTTAGAAACCTTTAATAATAACGAGAAAAAAGTTTTAAAAGATTCTGATAAATTAACTCTTGAATTGTTGTACAAAATTAAACCGGACATTACTAACGCTAATGAATTAAAGTACAAATATGTTCCATATCTAATCTTAGGTAACGATAAGGAAGTTAACGATGCAAAAGCTGAAGAAGCCAAGAATTATATTAAGAAAGCTCCGACAATACCTGCAGGATATATAGATTACGCTCAAACTCTTTTGACGAAGAAAAAATACAGACAGGCAATATCCTATTTAGAACGCGCATACAGATTATCTTCTAATGAAGATACAAGTTATACGATTTTATACAACCTTGCAGTTGCTAATTATTATGACGGGAATTATGAATTAGCTCATATATATATAGATAAGGCAAAAGAACACAAGACTGAAGATGATTTAAATGTTCTTGATGCTCAAATTTATGTAAAAGAAAATGAATTAGCAAAAGCTGTAAAAATATATAATAAATTAATAAATCAAAACCCTGAAAACATAGAATATTCGATTTCTTTGGCTAATATTTATATTAATAACAAAGAATACTTAAAAGCAAGAAAAGTTCTTAAAAATTATATAGCTAAAAATCCAAAAGAAGTTGATAACAGTAAATTAAAGCCATATAAAATCTTGCTAATATTTTAAAAATATGATATTTTACATTTATGAAAGTTGATGAACTTAAACTCTCTGCAGTAATTACGCCAAAAACAACGGGATATGCCGCTGTAGCCGGTCTGGGTTTAACTGCGGCAAGCGGAATAAGCAGAAATAAAACTTTAAGAGGCAAACACAAAGTATTTGCGTGGCTGACTACTGCTATTACTGCATTACATATTGGATTGATAGAATATTTGAATCATAAATATAAGAGAAAAAAATAATGTAACAGGCAACTTTATCATTGTTTCCGTAAAGTATATAAAATTTTAAATAATAACTTTATAGAACAGCTTTTATATTAATAGAGTATTGATTATGTTTATAATAACTATAGATTTATTTGTTATACTGCGCATTATTTTAACAGTTGTCAAAAAGACTTATTTCATATAACATTGAGGGAGAGAATGAGGATATGAATATGAAAGTTGTAATTCTTGCCGGTGGTCTTGGGACACGCTTGTCCGAAGAAACTAAATTAATACCGAAACCTATGGTAGAAATTGGTGGAAAGCCTATTTTGTGGCATATTATGAAAATATATTCATACTACGGCTTTAATGATTTCATTATTTTAACAGGATACAAATCACATATTATAAAAGACTATTTTGTTAATTATTATCAAAGATACTCTGATATAACAGTAGATATGATTAATAATTCAGTCGAGATTCACCGTACTCAAACCGAACCCTGGAAGGTTACAATGCTATATACCGGTGAAAATACAATGACAGGCGGGCGAATTAAAAAAGCCCAAAAATATATCGGCAATGAACCGTTTTTACTTACATACGGAGATGGCGTTTCAGATGTAAATATAACAAGTTTAATAAATGCTCACAAAAATTCAAACAAGATTGTTACAATGACAGCAGTTCAACCTTCAGGACGGTTTGGGGCATTGATTATAAAAGATGATAACATAATTACATCGTTTAAAGAAAAACCTAAAGGTGATGAATCTTGGATAAACGGCGGATTTTTTGTTTGTGAACCTCAAGTATTTGATTATATAAATGATGATGATTCAACAATATTTGAGCGTGCTCCGTTAGAAAAACTTGCAGAAAACCACCAATTAAATGCGTATAAACACAGCGGTTTTTGGCGTGCTATGGACACGTTAAAAGATAAGAATGATTTAACCGAGATGTGGCAAACAGATACTGCACCATGGGCTGTTTGGAATAAGGGTATTTAGAACTGATGTTCAATAATGTATACAGAAATAAAAGAGTTTTATTAACCGGACATACCGGCTTTAAGGGAAGCTGGATGGTATTATGGTTAAAGATTTTGGGAGCGGATGTACTGGGATATTCTCTGGAAGTGCAAGAGCACCCTTCTATGTTTGAAGAGTTACAGCTTTACGGACATTGCAGAAATGTTTTTGGGAATATACTGGATGAGGATTCTTTAGCTGAAGCTTTTCAGGAATTTAAACCTGATATTGTTTTTCATTTTGCTGCTCAGCCTCTGGTAAGATTATCCTACTCGGAACCGTTATTAACTTATAAAACCAATGTTATCGGAACATTAAATGTTCTTGAATGTGCGAAAAAATGTTCTTCTGTTAAAGCATTTGTAAATGTTACAACAGATAAGTGTTATGAGAATAAGGAAGTTCAGCGAGGTTATGCGGAAGATGACCCGATGGGCGGATATGATATGTATTCATCCTCAAAAGGATGTGTAGAAATTATGTCCTCCTCGTACAGACGCTCATTCCTTCAAGATGAAAATACAATGTCTTTAGCTACGGCAAGAGCCGGTAACGTAATCGGCGGAGGAGATTGGGCGCAAGACAGGTTAGTTCCTGATTGTATAAGGGCAATTATAAGCGGGAAAAATATTGAAATTAGAAATCCTCTTGCAATCCGACCTTGGCAATATGTACTTGAACCTTTATCAGGATATTTAGTTTTGGGACAAAAACTTTTGGAAAACGGAAAAAAATATGCTGAAGGTTTTAATTTCGGTCCGAATAATGAGAGTGTTTTAACGGTTTCAGAGGTTGCTCAAAAGGTTTGTAATTATTACGGCAAAGGAAAAGTAATTGTCGGAGAGCAATCACCTCTCCACGAAGCAGGATTATTAATGTTAAATATAGAAAAAGCTAAAAATATCTTAGGTTGGAAGCCGGTTTTCAACGCAGATGAAGCTATTAAAAGAACAGTTGATTGGTACAAATCATTTTATGAAAAAGACACTGATATGGTATCATATAGCTTGAATCAAATAGAAGAATTTGTATCTGCTGCAAAATCAAAAAACATACCTTGGAGTATCTAAAATAAATTTTTGAAAGGAAATCTCTTATGGAGCAAGAATTCCGTAATAAAGTAAAAGAAGCGGTAAAAGAATATTATGCAAATGTTTACGGCAAAAAAAAGAATTTTGACTATATTCCGCCATCCGGAAAACTTTTAGGTGAAGAAGAATTATTAAATATGATAGATGCTTCACTTGATATGTGGCTTACAGCAGGAAGATTCAATAAAGAATTTGAAAAAAAATTTGCGGAATATTTAGGCGTAAAATACGCTCTTACTGCTAATTCAGGTTCGAGCGCCAATCTTTTGACAATATCTGCTCTCACATCCCATAAACTCGGAGAAAAACGCTTAAAAAAGGGGGATGAAGTTATATCCGTAGCGGCAGGATTCCCAACGACAATTAATCCTATAATACAACAAGGATTAATCCCTGTTTTTATTGATTGTGAAGTCGGAACATACAATATAGATGCTGAAAAAATCGAAGAAGCAATTACTCCAAAAACAAAAGCAATATTTTTGGCACACACACTGGGAAATAGCTATGATTTAGACAGAATAACTCATTTAGCGCAAAAATATAATTTGTGGATAATAGAGGACAGCTGTGACGCACTTGGAGGAGAATATAAAGGGAAAAAACTCGGAACAATAGGACACATAGGGACTTTTAGCTTCTATCCCGCCCACCACATAACAATGGGAGAAGGCGGAGCTGTTGTAACAAATGATTCGGAACTACACAAGATAATTTTGTCATATAGAGATTGGGGGAGGGATTGCTGTTGTCCGACAGGAAAAGACGGAGTTTGCGGAAAAAGGTTTTCGCAGAAACTTGGAAATCTTCCGTACGGATATGACCATAAGTACACGTATTCTCACGCAGGATTTAATCTTAAGATTACGGATTGGCAGGCTTCAATCGGATGTGCTCAACTTGATAAACTGGATAATTTTCTTAAAATTCGGAGAAAAAACGCTCAAATGCTCACTGAGAAATTATCGGATTTGAAAGACTTTTTAATACTTCCGGTTGTAAAAGAAGGCGTAAAACCATCCTGGTTCGGATATTTAATTTCCGTAAAAAAAGAAGCAGGTTTTACAAAACAAGAGCTTGTAGAATACCTCGAAAGCAATGGTATCGGAACTCGTCAATTATTTGCGGGAAATATTTTAAGACAGCCTATGATGGTTGATGATGATCAAATTCAATTCAGAATCGGTAATTCTCAAATATTCTCATCAAAAGATTTGAATGAAGAATTGTATAAAAAACTTCCAAACACTGAATTTATTATGAATAGTACTTTCTGGGTCGGAACTTTTCCTGCTTTAGGCGAAGAAGAGATTACGCGGATTTCAGATATGATTCATTCATACATAAAAAATCATTTTTAAAGAGAATCTGTTCATAGAAAAAATAAAGTACGAAGATAGTCGAGATAATTAGACATTTATCTTTTTTTGAGTTTTAATTAAATAATGCTGGTATCGGAATTTGATTATACACTACCTGAAGAATTAATTGCGCAGACACCTTCTGAAAAGCGTGAAAACTCACGTATGATGGTTTTAACAGAAGGTGATAAGATTTTGCATAAGCATTTTTATGATATTGTTGATTTGCTTGATGAAAATCATATTTTAATTTTAAACAATACAAAAGTTATTCCTGCCAGATTATACGGGTTCAAAGATACAGGCGCAAAAATAGAGGTATTTTTACTAAAAGAAAAAGCCGAAAAGATTTGGGAAGTTTTGATAAAACCTTCAAAGCGTGTAAAAGAAGGAACAATAATAAAAATTAGCGAAGAACTTTCCGTAGAGGTGATTGAATCACTGCCTGATGACGGGAAATGGCTTGTAAAAATGGTATATGAAGGTAATATATTGGAGATTCTGCACAGAGTCGGAAATATTCCTTTACCTCCATATATTGAACGCAAGATGACAAACGAGGAGCTTAAAAAGCTTGATTTTGAGCGTTATCAAACTGTTTATGCAAAAGATGAAGGCTCTGTTGCAGCACCTACAGCAGGATTACATTTTACTCAGGATATATTGAAAAAACTGGGAGATAAAGGCGTTAAAATCGGTTACGTAACCTTGAATGTCGGCATTGGCACTTTTAGACCCGTAAAATGTGAAAACGTGCTGGATCACAAGATGGATTCAGAAACGTTTGAAATCTCGGAAGAAACAGCGAGATTAATAAATCAGGCAAAAAGTGAAGGTAAAAAACTTGTTGCAGTGGGAACAACGACAGTTAGAACATTAGAGACCGCATATAAACAGTTTGGCGAAATCAAAGCTTGCAAATCAGCTTCCGAACTCTTTATTTACCCCCCTTATGAGTTTAAAGTAGTGGATAAATTAATTACGAATTTTCATTTACCGAAATCAACATTATTAATGCTTGTAAGCGCACTTGCAGGAAAAGATTTTATTTTTAAAGCATACGAAGAGGCAATAAAAAACAAATACCGCTTCTACAGCTACGGCGATTGTATGTTTATAGATGTGTAATATTATATTTGAACGATTCGTTACAAACTTCTCAATATCAGATTATATGATAATATA
>CAMORE010000008.1 GCA_946623365.1 uncultured Acinetobacter sp. | reverse complement strand
ATACTAGCATGAAATTCATATGACTACAACTGTAATATTACAGTCGGTTTGAGAATTTTGAACAGAGAATTTGAGATTTGTTTATCATATTGCTAAAAGTGCTGTTTTTATTGATATTTAGTTATATTCAGATTGACAAATTCGACTAAATCTGTTACACTATAAGTAATCACTTGGTAATGGCTAAGGAAGGTTCTTGAGGAAACCTTAGAGGAACTATCAGGTGATTTTTCATTTTCTTGAACTTGCGAATACAAGTCATAAATAGAAAATTCATCAATAGACATTTCTTGATAATCTATTCTTTCTTTAACTGTTATCATAGCAAAAAATACGAAACCACCGATTTTAAGAGGTAAGGCAAATCTATGAACAATTTGGTTATGGTATAGTGCTTGTTTCTTTAATTCCGGATGTTTTAAAATTGGTATTGCGGAATAAAATATCACATCAACATTTGAAATAAGTTCTTTTTTAAGATATGCGCGTCTGCTCTCAATATCACGAGTAAAAACGGTTGATATTATTTTATTCAAATGTCTTTTTGATAAACTTGCAACAATTTTAGATTTATTGTTTTGTAAGAGTATTTTATCTTCACCTTTTAAGACTTCTTGATGAATTTGAGATTTTTTAATATCCTTTGTTTTTATGCCTTCAAACTTAAGTTTTTTAATATCTAAAATCTCAACATTATCAATATCGAAATTATTGTAGTATGTTACATCTACAACTTTTCCGTCTTTTCTTGTTAGTTTTAGTGGCTCAATTCTTTCCATTTCTATATTTTAGCATAAAATTTAATAATATAGAAGTAAGTTTTCTTGTTATACTTGGTTTTCGCATAGCTTTTGTAAACTTTTGTAAATCTTTTTAAAAAATTAGGAAATTTTGAAAGTTCAAGGAACTTATAGAGGGTAACAGAAGTGTAGAAAATATGGAGGCAGGACAATATGCAAAGAGTAAAATCTTTAGAAGGTATTCAATGGTTTCAACCACAAAGCAGATTTAAAGAAGGACACTATAATAGAACAAATCCAACGATTGTTTTTGACGATGAAGGAAAACTTCAAGAATTTCACAAAATTGACTTAAAGGATGGGCAAAAACAACATTTTTCTTCATACGAATATGTATATAATGATGGTAGAAGAAGTAATGATCTGGGATATCATAATATAGCAAAAAAGAGAACTAGAAATTGTGACACGTCTGATATTATAAAATATGAAACAGGAGCTAAAGATGGCACTAATAACAAAATCAAATGGAACTATACAACAGATAAAAGCTATGGAATTGGTATTATAAAAGAAAAAAATGCTAATGGGAAATGGGTTGCAAAAATCTATAAAAAAATGAATTATTCACATCCGGAAGACAGTGCAAGCTACCAAAAATATTTAAATGAAATGGGACCATATGGTAATATAAATGGCAAATTTGTAAAAGACTTTACTAAAGATGTTTTAATTTTTGATTCAACAAAAAAATACACAAAAGAACAAATCAATGAATTGTTAGCAAAATTTGAACTACCGCAGAAAGCAATTAACATTATTAAAAAAGTATTAATTCATTAATTGTAGTTATGTAGGGTGCGTCGTTTTGACGCACCTTTTAAAATTATAGGTTCGGTTAAAACGGGAGTGGGTAGGTTGGGTGAAACCCAACAATAACTTGCGATTTTGCAGCAGGTAGTGGAAAATGTTTTCAATATGCAGTTTGGAAATTAATAGTTTGCACATTTCCACCATTAAATATTTTGTGGGTACGCATTCAGAAAATTTCGACAAAACTTCAAGTAGAATGCAGCTTTACCAACCCTACGCATTAGCATAAAATTGATATGACTACAACTTATCCCTTTTATATTATTGCAAAATTAATTATGCAGATGTTTTCAATTATTAAAAAATGTTAATCTTTTACCCTTGAAATTTGTATTATTTGCCTGATTACGTTATTTGGGGTAATATAAGGATATGAATAAGGGGAAGATTGTTGTCGTCGATGATGAAAAAATTGTAACCTCTGCTTTTAAGACATTGCTTAAAGTAGAGGGTTTTGGTGATGGGCATTTTTTTAATTCTCCAAAGGAAGCTTTAAAATTTTTAAAAGAAAATAAACCGGATATTATTATATCTGATTTTCTAATGCCGGAAATGAACGGCTTGGAATTCTTACAAGAAGTTAATAATATTTACCCCGAAGTCAGCAAAATTCTTTTAACAGGTTATGCGGATAAAGAAAATGCAATCAGAGCAATTAACGAAGTCGGATTATACAGGTACATAGAAAAACCTTGGGATAATAACGACTTAATTATCAATATTAAAAACGGTATAGAAAGAAGTTACCTGCTCTCCGAACTGCGCGAAAAAATAAGTGAATTAGAAGCAGCAAAAAAAGAGTTGGAAAAATATTCACATAACTTAGAACAACTGGTAGAAGAAAGAACCGTTGATTTACAGCAATCTAATGCTAAGCTCGAAGGGATTGTTAATTATTGTGCGGACGGAATTGTAATAATAAATGAAGACGGGATTATTGAACAAGTTAATCCTGCACTTGAAACCTTAATCGGACTTGTTAATTCAAAGCTTATCAATTCTTCAATTGACAATTTTCTTTTCAGTAAAAAAACTTTTATCTCAAAAGAACTCCATAAACTTGATGAAAGCGAATTATTTCTAAGAGATTTTTATATAAAAAATCCGTTTGCAAATACTGAAATTCCGGTAGAAGTAAGTTTTGCAAGGATTAATCCGGATGACAAATACAAAAGATTTGTAGGTGTAATCAGAAATGTTACCGAACAAAAGAAAGCAGATAAACTGCGTGATGATTTTATTGCGACATTAACTCACGATTTAAGAACACCGCTTCTAGCAGCAATTCAAACTCTTAAATTTTTCTTGGATGGTGCATTAGGAGAACTTACGGAGCAGCAAAGGCTTTTAATTTCTACAATGTATAAAAGCAACGAGGATTTACTGGGCTTAGTTAATGCATTATTAGAGGTTTATAAATACGATGCTGACAAACTAAAATTAACGAAAACGCATTTTAATATTTATAATCTCGTAAAACAAGTTTATGATGAACTTTTACCGTTGGCTCAATCAAAAAACATTGATTTTTCTATTGATACAGAAATTAAGGACACAGAAATTAATGCAGACAGGAGCGAATTAAGAAGAGTTATTTGCAATTTGTGCGGTAATGCAATAAATTACACTCAAGAAGGCGGCAAGGTTACTATAATATTAAAAACAGAGGGAAATGACTTGATTTTCTCTGTGTCGGACAACGGTTCAGGAATTCCGCAAGAGGACATCCCAAATATGTTCCAGAGATTTTCTCAAGGAACAAGTAAAAAACGCTCAACCGGAACAGGGCTTGGTTTGTATCTTTCAAGACAAATAATAGAATCTCATGGCGGAAAAATTTGGCTTGAAAGCGTCTTAAACAAAGGGAGTGAATTTTCTTTTCTGCTTACGGATGTAGTTAAAGAAAAAGAGTTATCAACAAGATAGATTTAAAATATGGAGTTGCACCAAAAATGATAAATGTACTTTTAGTTGAGGACCACGAATTGTATAGAATGGGGCTTTCAATGCTTTTAAGCAAAGCAGATGGCTTAAATCTTATATCCGAAGCTGCTGACGGAAAAGAAGGAATAAAAAAAGCAAGAGAGATGTCTCCTGATGTTATTTTGATGGATATCGGACTTCCTAATATAGACGGGATAGAGGCAACTCAAAGAATAAAAGACTTTAATCCTAATATAAAAATTCTTATATTTACTTCTCGTGACAGTGAAAATGATGTTTTTGAAGCATTTAAAGCTGGGGCAGACGGTTATATTATGAAAGGTGCAACACCGGAACAGACAATCTCTGCGATTAAATCTGTTTATGAAGGAGTTGGTTGGATAGATCCAAATATTGCTAAAATGGTATTTGCCAATTTGCAAAGACCATCTGCTAAAGTTGTAAGTGAACCTGCAGAGAATAAGTCTTCAAGAAGTAACTCATACGGTTTAACGGAAAGAGAACTTGATGTATTGGAGCTCATGGTAGAGGGACTTACCAATCCTCAGATAGCAGATAAATTAATAATAACAAGAGCAACTGCAAAAGCCCATGTTCACAGTATTTTGCAAAAACTTTGTGCATCTTCAAGAACACAGGCAACAGTTATGGCTATGAAAGAGGGTTTAGTATAATGTTTTCTGCTGTTGCCGGAATGTATATGGCTGCAAAAGTCCACTTTTCACAAATGAAAGCTAATATAACTAAGCGTAATGATAAACAAGTATCTGAGATGTTATACAAAAATAAAGTAGACAAACAAGATACAAAAGATAATTATAAAAAAAGCCAACTTCCGGAATCAGGTTATATGACGGTAGAAGAATATGAAGCTAAATCAAGACCTTTGACGAAAAAGGAAATCAGTGCCCAAATTTTAGATAAACCGGATTTGCCTAAAGATAAAAATTATATTTATGTTCCCCAGCATAAATTTAAACTCGTAAAATATAATGACCCTGTCGGAAGTCCTGAACTGTCACTTCCGCGAAAACTTCAATTTGACAGACAAATTAATGCTCAGGGTATTGTTTCGGGAGACTACACAAAATTAGTATACCCTTCTGTTTATTATTATGCAGAGGCAGATTGTGTAAGCTGTGATTTGTTTTTAATTAATCTCGACCCGACTCTTTCAAATCTGGAAAGAGTAGAGAGAGCGAATGTTTTAAATAAAGAGCCGAAGCCGTTACTTTCTACAAGTAAAGATATAGATATCAAGTTTATATTTAGAACACTTACTCCGATTGATTTTTCAACAGATAATACAAAACTTGTAATCAAAGAAAAAATCGGATACAAGCACGACGGTATTTGGAAAACCGATTTATGGGTTTATGATTTTAATAAAAAAGAGGCAAAAAATCTTACCGCGTTAAGAGAAGCCATTACATACTACTGGTCAAAAAATGAAAACACAGAGTTAAATGACAAACGCTGGGATATTTATCCAATGGGATTTGATGCTAATAATGATAACAGAATAATATCTTGTGCTTATGCATATACAGGTAATGTTCCGAAATTTTTAGGGACATGGAGTATTGATATTAATAATTCTTCAGCAAAACTTGAATCACTGTCAAGTGCTTCAATGCCGGTTGCAATTGTAGGTTATAAATTATCCGAAGAAGCAGAGGTAAAAAATATTTATGAACTAGAATATGAAGCAAAGCAGGAAGAAAAAAATATAAAGGCTAAAGCTAGGCAAGAAAAAGCAGAAAAAAGGGCGGAAGATGCAATTAAAAAAATGGAATACAGGCGAAAAATTCATCAAATGGATATGGATACAATGTTAAAAGTAAAACAAAGAAGAGATTATTTAAAAGAAGAAAAGAAAAAACATAAAGACGGCGTAACAGATAATTTGGGTGAAGAACCCAAGGAAGAAATAACAGAAAATGAAAATTTATAAGGAGAATAACATGAAAAAATCATTAGCTATGCTGGCAGTATTATCAATGCTTACAGGTACAATGCTAACAACTCAGGCAGGAACACAAGGAAATGAAAAAGAAAGAGGATATATAACAATATCAACATCCGCAGATTCAGAGATAGCTCCGGATACAGCTGAACTATCTTTTGCAGTAAAAACATCAGATAACAAATCACTTCAAAAAGCAACATTAATGAATAAAGATATTTCAGAAAAAATTTATAATATTCTGAAAGAATTAATAACTCCGGCAAACGGAGATTATATCAAAACATCAAATTATAATGCTTCACCTGTTTATAACTATAACGGAAATAAAAGAACCTTGGATAAATATGAAGTTTCAAACAGAGTAACAGTCAGAACAAAATCTATTGATAAACTGGGTTCAATGATAGATAAAGCAACGGAAGCAGGAGCGACAAATATAGATTCTTTAACATTTTCTGTTTCAAATTATGAATCAGAATGCAATACTTTAATAGAAAAAGCAACAAAGAAGGCAAATGCAAGAGCTTCAATTGCTGCAAAAAGTGCGGGAACATATCTTGATGGTATAAAATCAATGAATATAAGCTGCTCAGAAAACAGAAATGTAAGTACGCCAAGATATTATATGGCAAAAGCAATGGCGTTAGGGGCTTCTAACAGTTCTGCAGATGAAGCGGCACCTGCAACAGAAATATCAAGCGGAATTATAAAAATATATTCAAATGTAAATGTTACATTTTATGTAAAATAACGGAATTTTGCAGTAAATGTTGTGTTACTGATGTACATGTACAATTTATAATTATGGGCAAAATTTGAAGCTTATAAATATAAAGTATGTGCTATAATTAAATACATGGCAGATAAAATAATTATTTTTTCAGGAAAACAATATTCAGGCAAAGATACCGCAGCAAAAATTTTAATGGATAAAATGCCTTCATTCAAGCGTTGTGCAATGGGTGATATTATAAAATATGAATATGGGAAATTGCATAACGTATCTTATGAAGAAATTGAATCCAATAAACCAAAATACCGACAGGGCTTAATTGATTTAGGCAACTGGGGCAGAAGTCAAGATAAGGATTATTGGCTTAAGAAAATTTTATCTCAGGAAGGTAATATTGTTGTAACAGATGTAAGAATTAAACATGAATATGAGCTTTTTAAGTCAGCAGGCGCAATCTCTATAAGAATAGAAGCCGAAAGAGATTTGAGGGAATCAAGAGGCGGAAAACTTATTGGAGAAGACGATGTTACAGAGATTGATCTTGATAATATTCAAGATTGGGATTATATAATTGACAATAACAAGGATTATGAAACATTAAAGAAAAATGTTTTGTTAATAGTTGAAAAATTACGCTAAGCATTTTTTACCTCACTTGTTAATTCTTTTTGGCTGCTATTTTCCGCTATAAGTGTCTCTGTTTTTGATTTAGGGAATAGTTTATTACTGATTGTACTTCCTAAAGCACTTAATAACATACCTGAACCTGTACCCAGTGCCATCCCTTTTCCGCCGGAGAATAACATTGCCGTTAGTGCTGTTGAAACTCCGAGACCTGCAATAACCGGAAATGCTCCTGATATTGTTCTTGATAGTTTATCTTCTTTGGTGTCAGCTGTTCCAATTGCGATGCCGCTTGCTATCAAACTGACAACTGCAGTTACAACATCAGTCGGGGCGCTTCCTAACACTAAATCACGCTTTTTATCGAAATATTCTATATTTTCTGTCTTATTTGCTTTTCTTAAAAGCTTTTCTGCTTGTTGTACGCTATCTTCAAAAGCTTGTTTTTCTTCTTTATTTAGCTTGGGAGATAATAAATCAATTATTTCCCTGTACGCTCCTTTCTGTGTTTTTCCGTCTCCTACAAGCGAATTAACTACCAGTGCTCCTTCATCTTCTAATTTTGTTCTTTGAGGCATTAGAGCTTCTTCTGCCCAGAATTTAAAAGCATCCTTTGAGTGTTCAAGTTTCTTGTTTGAACCCTTAAATCCGTCTTTGTAACTTTGCATTTTTGCAATAACATCATTTTCAAGATTTTTCATCAAGTTTTCTTGCTTTTCTAATCTCTGTTTTATTTGTAAAGGCGTAAAATACTCTTGAATGTTGTCTATTTCAGCGAGTTTCTCTTCCAGTTTAACTTTTTCTTCTGGAGAAAGCCTTCCCTTATAATGTTTTATAATTCCATCAAGAGTATCCATCTGTTTTTTTACGCTGTTGTGTTTTCTATATACTGTTTGTCTGCTTATTTTATCAAATCCTTTTGTAATACTTTGATGAATTTTTCTTGTAAACGGAGTTTTATTACATAGTTTTTGAAACATTTCATCTTTAAATGTATTTCCGTTATTTAGAACTTGAATAGTATTAGTTATACCATTCAGGGTTTTTTCCTTAATTTTGTTCCATAACCCCCATATTGTATTATCGACTTTTGCTTTATTTCCGGCTTTTGTTGATTTTGTTTTTAATTTGTTGACCAAAGTCGAAGAAAATCTCGGGTTTAAAAGTGCAACTATTGCGCTTAAAACCAAAACTGTACTACCTACACGAATTGCTGTTTTATGAGATTTCTTTTTTTCTTCGTCTTCAGATTCCGGCACAAAGGAATCAACGGTTGTTTTTACAATATTTTCAACTTTATCAATAGGCTTTGTTACAATATTCAAGCCGCCTTGTTCCTCACCTTTAAAAGGAGTTCGGCAATAGTTATTATAATTATTCATATTGTAATAAACGCCTGACACAATTTTACCTTTAGATTTAACCTTCCAAATATATAAAGTTTTTGATTACAGAAAAATTGCCATTATATTAGCTGTTTATTAAGAGTTGTAACAAATTTATTTATCTGTAATTGTTCCGTCCGCTGCTTCAAAATAAATTTTGTTAACAGTGCTGTCAGGATTATATAATGTTATTCGTTTACAACCTTCATATTCAGAATAAGATTGATACGGAATATTGCTGTTTCCTTTGTATTGGTAGTGTTCATTCTTGATATCATCATAAATAATACGTTTTTGCTTGTCATATTTGTTATGTTTTTCGTTTCTGTCCGAATCGAAAACGTCAGATTCCCAATATATTAAAACTTCATTTTCATTGTATCGTTCATAACTTTTTTCTATGATTTTTGTACTATCATTGTTGGTAGAGTCTGATAGAAAGTATTCGCTATAAAAACTATTTTCTTTTAAATTTCCGTTAGGCCAATAAGCTTTTTCGGTATATGTGCTGTCTCCGTTTTTAGAGTAATCATTGTGTATAATTTTTGAACCGTCAGGAAAAGATTTTGTTATTTTTGTAAATCCTTGATCGTCTTTTTCTGTTTTTATAACTGTTCTTTTGCCATCGGGAGATATAGATATATTATATCCAAAACTGTCTTTTTCCACTCTACCATCAGGATATACAATTTCAGACCATGCATAATTTTCAGCAGTAATATTATTTTCAGATGGAAAATAATGATAGTACTTTTGTGCTCTTTTATTATCTAAAGGGTTCTCTTTAGCACTTATATCTGAAGAATTGTTTATTGTGTTTGTCTCAACACCATAATTCGTATTATCTGGTGATATGTTTTTATTACAAGAATTACATGCTGAAAAAGACATCATAGCTGCTGCTGTGAGTGCATATCCAAAGGTTTTTGCTTTTTTTATCTTGTTTTTGAACACCGGTACGATGTTACAATTATTCCTGTAATTATTGTTTACGATTCCAATTTTCATATTTTATCACTCCTTAATGTTATAAAAACCGTAAAAAAATTTTTTGCCGATACAAACAAGTATTCAATAAAAATGTCGAAAATATTTATATTCTCGACATTTTTATTATTTGTTTTAATTATTTCTTCTCTACAGAAGAATTATTTTAAATATAATATTTGGTATTTAATATTAAAAAATAGAAATCTTAACTTTCAACTTTTTCAGGAATATCACTATTTCTGATTGTCGATTTGTCGGAAGAAAGAGATTTGTCTTTGAATTTTTTAACCTGTCTGTCGAGTTTGTCTGCTAATAAATCTATGCTTGCATACATTGATTCTGCGGATTCCTCGCAATGAACAACACCGGTATTCATTTTACAAGAAACTTCTGCTACGTGTTTGCCGGTTGCAGCGGGATTTTTAATTACAGAAAGAATTACATCAATAGCTGTAATCTGGTCGTAGTGATTTGCAACTTTTCCGACTTTTTCTTTTACATACGCTTTAATAGCATCAGTAATTTCGATGTTTTTACCATTTACATGTATATGCATTTACACCTCCTAATAACTACATTCTTATTGTACAATACTTTATCAATTATTACAAGACAAAGAACTTCCAAAAAGCCAAATAGAGCGCTTTTTGACATTATCAAATATTAAGGATTAAAAACTAACTCCCAAGAAAATATTGATAATTTTGCTGCATAGAAGCAATCATATTCTCCATAGCTTGGAATTTCTTTTCTAATTGAGCTTTATATGTTGTTATACTTGAACTTTTCTTTGTAATTTTTTCATTTACTTTTTTGATATTGGAATCTATTGTAGAAGTTTTGATATCAAAGTATCCGCTTACAGATTTTAAGCTTTGTTCTACAGTTTCTTCCATCATGCCAAATATGCTGTTGTCTCCTGTTAACAGTGACTTTACTGATTCAGGATTTTCTTCTAATGCCTTAAGGAATTTAGATTCGTCAAAGCTTAAAGAGTTTGTATCAGCAGATAAGTTGTTTGAATCGGCAGAAGATGTTGAGATACCAATTTCTGCCAAAAGTTTGTATATACCTCCATTTGTATCATTAGAGCCGTTTGCATAACTTCTTACGGTATTTTTAAGGCTTACTAATGATGATTCACCATGAAGAGCTGCTCCTGATGATGTAACAGTATCAATTTGATCAATGAAACCGTTATAAGCTGTTACAAAGTTTTGTATTGCATCTTTTAAGCCTGAAGTATCTTGAGAAACTTTTAATGTAGTTTCTCCGTCTTCTTCGGTATTTGCTCGTTTTAAGTTCAATGTAACACCTTCAATTCTTGATATATCAGAAGTTATGGTGTTTGATGTTGAAATCATGTTTGTTCCGTTAATAGAAAATATAGCATTTTGACCTAATTCCTGAGCGCTTGTAAACATTCTTGTAGCCAAAAGATTGCCGTCTTCATCCCATTCGGAAGTCGTTAAACCCATAACATCCGTAAAGTTGCTGGTGCCTGCTTCAATGTTTATATATGATGCACCTTCTTTGGTAGAAGTAATTGATAATTTACCTGTTGCATCATCCCAGAAAGCAAAAGCTTGTGCATCTTCATTTGTATTTATTTGAGAGATTAATGAAGATAATGTAGTATCGTCATTAATTGTAAATTCTGCATCACCAATAGTAAAAGTACCGGCTTTAATTATTTCATTAAACCCTGCATCTGCTGATGTTAATTTAGAAGATGTTGTTGCTTTGTAAACAGAGTTTGTAGAAGTATAAGATCCGTCTTCTTGTCTTTCTAATCCTATAAGTGATACAAAGTTAGAAGTATCTGTTGTTGTACCGATATGGATAGAATCACTTTCGTTTTGAGCAGAAAAACTTATTACGCCGTCTTCATTAATATTCATATCAATACCGACTGCAGACAGTTTAGATTGTAAATCTCCTACAGTGTCATCTTCATTTATTTGAATACTATTTTTATGTCCGTTAAGATATGCGGTCAGTGCTCCTTGCGAAATACCTAAACTTTTTAATGTAGTAGAGGAATCGGCTACAGAACTTGCTGACTGCTGAGAAACTGCTTTTGTAAAAGTAGCAACTTGCTGCACTTTTATATCATAATTTTGTCTTCTTGCTCCTGATGCCACAGTTGCTGTAAATACATCAGTATTTGAGGATTCTGCACTATTTTGAGCAAATAAATCGAAAGTTCCGCCAAATTTTGCATCTGTAAGTCTTTCGATAGCTGTTCTCAGAGAAGAAACAGCGCTACGAGTATTGCTAACAGCAGCTTTAGTTGTCTGCTCACTTGTTAATTGAGTTTGCAGCTTGGTTACATCTTGTTGTCTTACCGAGATAAGAGCATCTACCCATGATGATGTATCTAAACCTGATACTAAACCGCTAAATGAAATACTCATAATTCAAAATCCTTTTTGTTGATATAACGATATATACTATAGTATATATAATATATATCATTATAAACCATGTCTTTCACCATTTCAACCCTTTAAATGGAGGAGATTTTTCTTAATCTCAATATATATATCGGCATATTTTCGAAATACTTTAGTAAAAATCATTATTTCGTTACAAAAATTTACATATTTTTTATTTTTATTGTGATTTTGGCAATTATGTTAAGAATTGTAAATGTGGATTTTTCTTATTATTACTAAATACTGTGGGTTTATTGCTAATTTATCTGCATGCTTGGTTAAAGTTTTTTCTTTTAAATGCCGATATGAAAAATAAGGATATTATACAAGGATTAGTATATGGACTTAAGTTATACATTCCGTCAGAAATTTAATTTTATACAGATAAACCCTCTGGATATTAACAAATTAAATGAGGACAACATTGATGCATCAGTTATAGAGGATATTCCGGACGAACCTGCAACCCCGCCGCCTCAGAAACCGCCAAAACCTAAAAAACCTGAAGAGGAGGGCAATCTTGAAGATTTAAAAATAAAAACACAAAGAGAAGAATTCACGAAATGGCTTGATGCAGAATATTTTTCTTCTGTGACTATTCAAGATTTTGAACCGGTTAAATCTGACAATGATATTGATTTATCTTTATTAGATGATAAATTGTATATTCATACCTGGTTAGAACCATATAGAGAGATGTTATATTATTATGGTTGTCCAAGTGATTTACATGAAACAATAATGAAAAATCTGGAATCAGAATTAAGAGATTATTATACTCAAAACGGAGAAAAAGGTTTAAAAGAATATTTAGAGAATTTGTTTTCGGAATTATTAATAGAGAATAATATAGAAACGGATGCTAATAAACGTGAAATAAAAAATTACTTACAAGAAGTTAAGTCAAATTTAGTATCTTCAAATAATTATTCTGAGGAATATGCAAATACAATAATCAAATTTTTAGAACAAAAAGTGGACTATGATGCAGAAGATTTCAGTATTACAGATACGATAAATAAGTTAAATGATATTGTCGCAAATTTAACCGGAAAAACAAATCTGCAAGGAAGTCGTTTGAATAGTAATACTACTCACTGGGATTTTATCAAGATATTCAGTGATGAAAACAACTATAACAGTTACGCACACAATAGCGGAGTTCAAAATGAATTTTTCTTCTATATGTTAGAATCTTCTTTTGATTTTTCAAATGAAGAAGATAGAGCTGCGATTCTCGACAAATTGTTTATGAGATTAAATAATGAAATTGGTAAGAATAACGAGCTTTTGCATAATTGGTACAACGAACATACAAACGATTTTGTAATTTATATGACAGAGATGTCAAAACTTAATAAAAATGGTGATAGTTCCTGGTTAGACGAATTCTTTTCTATAGTAAATGAATTTTCTGAACAAATAAATGCAACATCAGGATATAAGAACGCAACAACTGTAGATTCGGAAGCTTTGTTTGGTGATAAAGAAGAATTAACGCCATCTGATATTACAACTATGCTAAATGATATGTTATTTAGTAATGATGAAGGTGTAGTAAAATTAAGAACTATGCTTTATGATGCGTTTAAAAGATTCAATGTAGATAACTATTATGATGAAGCAGAAATTATTACCGATATTATAAAAATGCTAAATGACAAAGCCGGTGTTGAAAATACAAAACCGATAAAACTTACAAAAGAAGCATTTGAAAAACTAAATGAAGGAACGCTGTTTGAAGTTCTTGAAAAATATATAAAAAGTGATGAACTGAGAGAAGAATACTATTTTGGCATTGATGACGAACTTGACATATATGGAGAAGGAAGAACGTCCGGTGCTTGCTGGGCAATTGCAGCTTTGACATCATTGAGCAGTTCGCCAATCGGAGCTCAAATGATAAAAGATTCAATGACGTTTAATGATGATGACAGCGTAACAGTAACTTTTAAGGGTGCATTAGATGAAAACGGAAATCCAAGAAGTTATACTATAACAAGAGAAGAAATGGAAGCCGCAAAGAATAATAATGACGGTGTTTCTTATGGTGATAATACAATGTTTGTTCTTTTGCTCGCAACAGAAAAATTGAGAAAAGACCTTGGAATACTAGGAATTGCAGAACAATCTTCTCTTTCTCCTGATGACCCCGGGTATGGAATATATGGCGGTATTGCATCTAGTATGGTAGAATTGCTTACCGGAAAATCTGTATTAAGTAGCTATTCAATAACAGACTATATTACCAGGGAATTATATGACAACTGTAGTGATGAGATGAAAGCATATTTAGACTACATTGAAAGATTTGGAGGTAAAACAGATGTTTTTGGTACAGATCTTTCAAAATTAGAAATTTTACAAGAGTTGTTAGATATTAAAGAACAAAATTATTCTAAATCAGAACTGTTTTATGCACTTAAAGACGGACTTATCTCAGGAGATGTAATACTGCATTTGTCAACCAGTCGCGGGGTTTGCACCATTCCAACTTATCCTGACGGAGATGTTATAACATTTGCAACAGGAAATCATGCTTGGGGCGTAAAAAATATTACAGAAGAATATATTACATTCTGGGATTTGTATAAGCAAGAAGAATATACAGTGTCTATTGAAGATTTGTTAAATTCACGATTTAGCTTTAGTTATACAGTCCTAAATGATGAATACGAATTACCGAATGGTTGGAAAAGGGAAGACTATGATATGGAGGCTTTAAAAGAAAAACTTGAAGAATTTGAAGCAGAACTCTCAAATAAACAGTATGATAAGACGATTACTGACCCTGATTTGTATTCATACGAAATAGTAGATAATGATATAGAATATTATTTACGTAGTTTAGGTTCGAATAATGAGAAAAGAAAAAAAATTTTAAAATCTATGGAGTCAATGCTTTATTATAAGATTGATGATTTAATGTATGCTATCTTAGATAATATGCCTAATTATACTGATTATGCAGCATTGATGAATGCTTATAATGAATTTGATAATAATGTGCTATCAAGTAATGTATCAGATGCAATGGATTTGGTTACACAATTAATTGATGAAAATATGCCGCTTGAATATATCATTAAAAAACTGCAAGAATCTTTAAACGCTGAGAATATAATTAACCAATTCTTGTCATTACTTCCTAATGGAGAATCTTAAAATTAAGGAAGTGTAAACAATATCTGATTTTACATAATTTTCATGTTAATATTAAGAAAAACATGAGGATATTTAATATGAAGAAATTTTTGCAGATTTTAGGGTTTGTTGTGCTTGGTATAATTTGTGCGGCATATCTTTGTTTTTTATTTGTTTTACCAAATGTAATTAATTTAAATCAATATAAACCGCTTGTTCAGGATATTGCAAAAGAACAGGCGAATTTAGGAGTGGATTTCGGTGAAGTCAAAGTTATTACAACTCCGCTTCTAGGTGCAGGAGTTAATATAAAAGATATTAAAATAACACTTCCTGACGGTTCATTATTATTTACGGCAGAAAACTTAAAAACGAGAGTTGCTATTCCGAGTATTTTCCTTTTAACTGCAAAAGTTTCTTGTTTTGAACTGGAAAAACCGTTTGTTAATTTAGAGATAGATAAAGATAATGTCGACTATAAAGTTGTAAAACTGGTTGAGAATATATTGAATTCAAACAAAGAAAAATCTTTAGGTGAAGAAAAAGTTGTAACTCAAACCTGGTTTAATCCTAAATGGATAAGAGTAAAAGTTCCCTGTGTAAAACTCAATAACTACAAAATTTTAGTTAACGATTTAAAATCAGGACATTATTTGGATTTGCATGGTGAAGAATTAAAAGCGGGATATTTCAACGGAAAAGTTGTAAAACTAAAAACATACGCAGAATTATTCTCGGATGAAAATAAAAATGTTACTGCAAATCTTGATGTAAATACATTTCTTCCCAAAACAGAACCGTCATTGGATTCAGAAGATGATCCCGCAGAAAGGATAGATGTTCCTTTTGTTAACCCTGTTGATGTATATAGAAATTATGATTTAAAAGCAAATATCGATTCAAAATTACGTATTCGTGAACACAAAGGTGACATTACATCTTTCGGGCACTTGAATATTGACGGTGTAACCCTTAGAATATCTCATTTGCAATTACCGGAAAGCTATATTCACCTAAAAACATTTGAACATACTCTTAATGTGGACACAAATATTTATCCCGCTCAAGAACAAAATATTCAGCTTTTGGGTAAATTAAACTACAGCAGACACCCTTGGATAAATATGAATATTAAAACAGGAAGCATAAAATTTAATGACATGCTTATTTTGGGTAAAGCATTTTTAGATTCTCTAAGATTACCAAATGAACTTGGTGATTTTAAAGCAGACGGAACTGCAATTGCGGATTGTTACATAAAAACAAACTTTAAAAAACTTAAGTCAAACGGATATATAAAAATTCAAAACGGAGGTTTGGCTGTTAGAAATTTAGGTCAGGTAATATCGAAAGCTAATGTTAATGCTATTTTAGACAACAGCGTATTGAAGTTTGAAAATTCCAGTTTATTTGTTAATAATTCTAAAGTTACAGTTGACGGAAGTATTGATGAAAAATCCGTAGCCGATATTTCAGTAAAGACAGATAAACTTCCTTTACCGGCTTTATTTAACGCCTTTGCACCAAGCGAATTAAGAAGGGCATATAATTTTTCTTCGGGTAATGTTTCTCTTAATGCTTCGGCAAAAGGAAAGCTGAAAGAACTTATTGCAAATGCAGAATTCACGTTGGAAAACTTTAACTTATCAGACAGAAAAAATACATTTAATCTCAAGGATAATAATTTAAACGGACAATTTACTTGTGATGCCAAGCAGAAAGCTCTGTCAGGAAGTATAGAAAATAAAGATTTTACTTTTACACTTCTAAAAACTATGTCATCAGTCAGAATACCGAATTTAAAAGTCGGAATAGCGGATAAAAATATTTCTGTTGCAGAAAATAAGTTACTATTCAATGACAAATCAGAAATAAAATTCTCAGGTGATATTTTAAATTATGAAAAATTAAAAAGTATTACGTTTGATGCAAAAGGTAATGTTGATACAAATGACATAGTTAAATTTATAGGTAGAGAACTAAAACCGTTTATCCATTCTCAAGGTGTAATACCTGTAAAACTGTCAGTTGAAGGCAATAAGAAAAAACAAACAATTGTTGCGCAAGCTCTTGCCGATAAAGATAACTTTATTACTCCCGCAGACTTTACCGAACTGGCAGGAAAACAGACTTCCCTTCAAGCGGTTGTGGATTTGAAACCGCACAGAATTAAGATTAAGAAAACAGGTGCGTATATCAGAACCGTATCAACCGATGAAGACGGTAATGAAATAGTTAATCTTGATGGTGTTATTGATATAGACGGAACAATTGCAGGAAATAGAATTAATTTACTTAAGGTTCATATGCCTAAAATTTTAAGCGGAAAAATACACGTATTTCCTCAATCTTCTTTCTTGATTGATAAAGCTCGTTTATTTGTATACGGACAAACATCAAATCCTATTATACGAGGCGGACTAAATATAAGAGAATTAAAAATTCCTGAAATCTTAACCTCTATAGCAGATACAAAAGTCGATTTCAGGGGGCATAATCTCAATTTTAATCTGACAGATATTTTATTAAACGGTTCTGATATAAGTGTGAATGGTGACTTAGATTTAAATCCGAGTACAATTTTAAATATTTCCGGATTAAATATCTCATCAAACAGCATAAATTTAGAAAAATTACTAAAGGTAGTTGATTCAGCAATGAAATATGTTCCTGCAAAGCCTGCGGGAAGTTCTCAGACTTCACAAAGCTCGGATATTCCTGTTGCTGTTCAAAACGGCTCAATAAATATGAGAAGAATACAAACAGGAAATATTGTTGTTAATAATACAACTTCACGTATGGCATTAAGACACAATATTTTAGGCTTAAGAGGTCTTAGAACCAATATATTCAACGGAAGTGTAAACGGCGATATTTTCGTTGATTTAATAAAGATACTGGTTAATGTAGATTTAAAAGGTGAAAATATAAATGTAGCAAAAGCAATGTTGGATGCAGCAGGCATGAAGGATATGCTCTCCGGAACTGCAAAATTTGATGCCAAACTTTCTATTGACGGAAATGCAAAAACTGCTGCGGATCAAATGAAAGGAATCAACGGAGAGATTAATTTTACTTTGCTTGACGGTCAGTTTGGCCCGTTCGGAAAAATAGAAAACTTAATTATTGCGGAGAATATTAGAGAATCTCAATTCTTCCAAACAGCTCTCGGCGGAATAATAAATTCATTGACATCAATTGATACAACACATTTTACGGAATTAACAGGTCATTTACATATGGACAAGGGAGTTTGTCATATAGACCCTATTACATCTCTCGGGAATGTTTTAACTCTTCATATATTTGGTGATTTTGATTTGGTAAGAAATTACGCTGATATGAAAGTCAGAGCAAAAATGTCTTCAATTATCTCAAAAGTATTAGGGCCGTTAAATGCTATTAACCCTGTTAATCTTATGAATAGTGCTGCAAGCATGAATGTTGTAACAGCAAAAGCATTTTCACTCTTCTGTGAAGTTGTTCCTGAGTCTGAACTTGCAACACTTCCGAGCTTTGAAAACAGTTATGTTGATTCGGGCGCTGCAAAATTCCAACTAAAAGTAAGAGGGGATGCCGCAAAACCGCTAACGCTTGTTAAATCATTCAAATGGCTTTCTTCAAAGACAGAATATGATGAAGCGGTAGAATTTGTTAACTCTCTTCCCGAAGAAATTGAAGGAAGTACTGCAACAAATATTGAAGAAGCAATAGCAGAAGCAAAAGCTCTTGAAGAAGAAAAGAAAACATTAAGATATAAGGTAAGACACTTATTCGATAGAAAAGAGAAAACAGTTAAAACAGCGGAACCGATACAAGAAAACGATACTCAACAAGACGGAGAAAGTGAAGAATGATAACGGCATTTTATGCAGGAAGTTTTGACCCGATAACAAACGGACATTTAGATATAATAAAATCGGGTTCGAAAGTTTTTGATAAACTGATTATAGGTATAGGACACAATTCTCAGAAGCGAGGATTAATACCAATCTCTGACCGTATAGACTTAATAAAAGAGTGTGTAAGTGATTTTTCAAATGTAGAAGTTCTGTCTTATGAGGGGTTAACTGCTGATTTTGCAAAAGCAAACAATATTAATATTCTTGTAAGAGGACTCAGAAATACAACGGATTTCGAATATGAAAAAGAAATGGCGCAGTTTAATTATGTTTTAAATAGTGAGTTAGAAACGGTATTTCTTTTATCAAAACCGGAGAATAGCTTTCTCTCATCATCCGGAGTAAGAGAATTAATCCTTCATAAAAGAGATGTGTCTGACTTTGTACCGCAAAATGTTGCCAAATATTTGTATCAAAAAACAAATAAATCAGATATAAATTAGAAAAATAATGCAAAGTAATGGTTGAACCTTGTTACATTTCTTAATATTGTAACAAAAATGTAAAAATCTTTACAAAACGCTCAAAATCAATCATAATGCTAAATGGAATAGAATAAAATAGAATAGAATAGAAAAATTTTGCCCTTTTTTCTTATTTGCCCCTAAAGTTTAAACAAAATCTGCCGATATACTTTACATATGTAAACACGATAAGTAAAGGAGTAAGTATATGGGTATAGATTTTTCAAATTTTTCTGAAGGTTTCCAGGCAAAATGGGAAAACGCTATAAAGGAAGATTCTGATGGCGGGAGAAAAATTACCAAGAAAGAATTTGATACATTTAGCCCAGCGGATCAAAAGAAATTATCCGCATTAATATCCGGTAACACGCAAGCATTAGGGGAAATAGAATTAGATAAAGATATCGATATTAAAAGTTATCGTACAAATAATGGTGAAGAAACCGCAACAATAACAACATATGCAGGAAAACAAGCATCAGAAGGTCTATTAGATTTAACTCCGGATACCGTAAGCAGATATCCGGATGCTTATATGGGATATTTAAAAAACGGTGTAGTTACTCTTTATGACAAAAACGGAAACGCAATAAAAGATAAAAACGGAAACAAAGCAAAATTTAATTTTACAAATTCATCTGATTCAAAACCGACTTTTGCATCATGGTATATGGAGCATAATAACGGTAAGTTTGATTTTAAAACTTTAATAGAGATGCAAAATTTAGATAGTAAAATGAAAGATTTGGAATATGTAGAACAAGATATATCTGAATTAATGCACGAAATAGATATGGACAAACTGAAAGCTGCATCTGAAGACGAGAAAGCAAGTTTCTTTGAAAGACTTGATGCAAAAGCAGCTTATAAAAAAGCACAAGCTCAAGATATGATGAAAGAAGCACAGCAGATGTTATATCAAGCATCTAAGTCCGGTGAATTATCGGATGTTGCATCAGCATTTGTCACCACTCTAATGGCAAATTGTCAAACAATTGATAATAATGTCGGTCTGGTAAAATTTAAAGAATTTGTAAAAAGTGTGTCAGGTCTGAATCTTGCAGCAGATAAGTTAACAGAAGCTGTCGATGACGGAGATGATTCAAATCTTTCTGTTGGAGAGAATATTGTAGAATATATTAAAGGTTTTGGTCGTGGTGTTGATAATTTTATCGGTTCGGAAGCTGTAGCATTTTTAGCAGCACTTGCAGGAGGTACAGCTATTGCTACGGAGGCAGGGACAGCAATTGCTTCGGCAGCAATTGGAGAAGCTGTGTCATCTCAAGTCGTAGGAACAGCAATTGGAGAAATCGTGACTGCATATTTTACGTATGAAGGAGCAAATTTAGCTTATGAGAGTATAAAAGAGGCAATAAATGCAGAAACAAAAGAGCAAGCAAACGGAGCAGGCGAAAAAGCGAGTATGGCAACGTTTATGCTCAGCGGAGGTTTGATTAAGGGTAAAAAAGTTTATGACTCAGGTACGGCAAAAATCAGAGAAGCAACAATCAATAAAATGGTTGAAAAATATTCAACTCAAGAACCTTCTACATTAATGATCGAATTACAACTTGAAACTAACCCCGACGCACAAATTGCAATTAAGCAAACTTTGCGTGACAAAGGTTATAAGGTTCAAGACAGACCTGTTGACGGACAGACTCAAACGCTTGTTTATTCTCCGGAAGGCAAGCTGGTTGCTTCAAAAACAAAATCTAAATATTCAGATATAAGTGACGGAGAATTGTTGAAAGATTTTAATAATAGCAGTCCGAAGGATATTGAAACTCAAGCCGAATTAGATGCATATGCTCAAAAACGACAAGAAGTTTTCCATGAACTTGTAAATGAACGAGGATATATCCCTGAAAATGCAGGTGCCGGTATAGTAATAAAACATCCGTCGGAAGTAAGTACACCAACATTATTAAAATATGCAAATTTGGGCAAAGATCATAAGCTTATAACTACAGAAATGAAAAATCGTGGTTATGTTCAAAATGCCGAAGGCAAATGGGTTGAAGGAACAAAATCTGCAAAAGCAACAGAAGAAGTTTTGGAAGACGGGACAAAAGTTACCTCTCAAAACGGAAGAAAAACAAAAGAAATTGCTCCTGACGGAACAGAAAGAAGATTCAATGCTTATGGTGATACGTTAGAATTCAGACCGGATAAAACATTTGTTAAATATGATAGCAACGGCAATGTTACAGGAACGGATGTTTGGGAAAATATAGGCGGTTCAAGAATGACATTATCTGAAGCCAAACATTTATGGATGGGTGACCATTTAGGACGTCATACACTTAAAGATGGTATTCTTCCGGAAATTGAACGGTTTATGGAAGCTAATAAAAATCAATCTGTAGAGGGTACTTCCCCCGCAGGGGTAAATGGGAAGGGGGTAGAAGCTCCACGAACTGAAGTTACTTCCGATGTCACAAGCAGTTCTCGCTCCGGACGGGGAGAGTTAGAGGGGGGTGAATCTGTAGATAATATTTATTCCAGAATCACATCTCAAGATGGGGTAAAATTAGATGAAACAATCTCTCTGCCTGACGGTACAACAGAAATATATAAAGATTCTGCGGGACATCCTGTTTTAACAGTTTGGAAAGACTCTCAAGGAAAAATTATGAATACACGTGAAGGAGTATGGAAAGGTTCCGAACTTATAGAATCAACTACAACATGGGCAGATGGCGTGAATACTCCCGCAAGAGGAGATGTTAATAAGATAGCAGCACGTTATGAAAACACTGCTGACTATAGTGATACAAATCCTTTAGCAACCGGAAATGGAACAAGAACAGATTATGAAGTAGGAGGAAAGCTCCAATGTACTGTATTTAAAGATAATCAAGGAAAAATCAGTTCCGTATTAGAAAATATGTATGATGAAAGCGGTAATTTAGTAAAAACAGTAGAAACAAAAGCAGACGGAACATCTGTAACAAAAGCAGAAAGTAACCCCCCTTCGTCGCTTCGCGACACTTCCCCCGCAGGGGTAAATAATAGTGTGGCAGAAAACCCCTCACCCCAACCCTCTCCCGTAAGAGGCGAGGGAGTCGTTCCACACACAACAGAAACTGCTACTAGATCTGCGGTTCCAACAAATAATAGAATTCCATATATAGATCCTCTCGTTCAACGTGCAAACAACGGTTTATATAAATTTGAAACATATGAATATCCTAATGGTGATATTGAAACAACTTGTATTAACAAAAATACCGGTAAGGCAGAAATGCAATTTATTCAATATAAAGATGGTGCAATGGATGCTTTTGAAATAACGCATGAAAATAGCAGAACGGTATGTAAAGATGCCCAAGGTAATGTAGTTCCGCACGAAGTTGTAGTAACTCCTGACAGCGAGGTTACTCTTTCGGTTAAAAAGGGTTCAACTACGGGCGGTATTGTGGATTTTAGAAATATACAAAAAGAAAATGTGCCGGATTTGCTTTCTACTAAATCAGATAATAAAACCCAGTCAACGGGATTATGGGGCAGAGTAAAAGGCTTGTTTGGAAAAAGTGAGAAACCTTCAGTACCGGACGATGCACCTGTGACTGTTGAGAATTTGGGCAAAACAGGCTTTAAACCTTTTGAAATGGATCCTAAAACAATGGAAAGTTGGCGAGAAACAGCATTAGACGGTGAAAACGTTACTCCTTGCAGCTCAAAAGATTATCCTCAAATACTTCTTATAATGTACTCAGACAAAGCCGGAAATGTAACAAGAACAAAAGTCATAGATGTTAATACTAAAATAGCTGCAAACATTATCAACGAATCCAATCAATTTGGCAGATGGAATGCTGTAGTTAAAGAAACTATAGAAGGACTTAAGCAACCTCATAAAAACCATGGTCAAACAGCAGTACCTAATTTAGGAAATGCTCAAAATGTGTCGCTTCCCAAGACTAGTGGAAACCAATTCATTGACCCGCTTATTCAAAAGGCAGCTCAAGGAGATTACACACTGTACTCAAGAACTCAATCAGATGGCGCAATTATAACATCATGCAAGAATAAATCAACAGGAAATGTAGATATCGAATTTATACAACAAAAAGATGGAACAATCACCGTAAATGAAATTTCATATAGTAATAGTGAACCCTCAGTCAGAAAAACAACATATTCTAACGGAACAGTTGCATATGGAAATAACACCGCAGTTCTGTTTGTCGATTCAAACGGCAAAACATCAATTAAAACTGTAAGGCTGACTAATGAACAGATTGCAGATAGAAAAACCTGTATAGAAAATAACTTTGCCAGAGAAGATTTTATCAATAAAGTTGATTCTGAAACAAGTATAGAAGGACTGGAAAAACTTGCAGAGGACGCTGAAACATCTATAGAATGCAGTTATATAACTGAAAAATTAGCTGATATTAATCATACGAAAGCGAAAAAAGTATATAACAGAGCAGTTGAACGTGCTCAAAGTTTACCTGATGAACTTTCAACAAGACAAAATAAGAGTGCTGACGGTTCAGATTACAGGGTTTATGATGTAATAAATTCGGAACTTAATGCCCAATTACAAAACTTTGCAAGAGAAAATAATCTGAAAATATTAGGCGGCACAGAATATAGCAACCATACTCTTTCTTTTAGAGACGCAAACAACCATATAATAAGAAGAGTAACAGTTGACGCTGACGGTAATGTTACCAAAGATGTATTCCCAAGAGGTAAAGAAGGCTTAAAAGGACTCGCCACAAAACAAACGGACAATTCACAGCTTACTACAACCATTAATAACGGTTCGGTATATAGTACAAAAACAAAAAACGGAAACTTGAATAGTGTTATAAAAGATAATGAAGGTAATATACTAATAGATTTCACAGCTGATAAAGACGGTAATGTATTATTTGTTAAAGAAAGCAAATATTCTGAACAAGGTAGTGCTGTTCTTATTGAAGATTTAGTCAATGCAATAAATAAAAATGATGACGCTGCAAGGTTTGCAATAGAAGCAGATTTAAAAAATAGAGGTTTTAAAATTGAAATAAAAACAGGTACTAACGGAAATTCTAATCTTGAAATAGCTCCACCTGAGGACTTATATAAAGGAAGTAACCTTTATGAAGTAGCAAACGATTTAGCGATTTCTCTTGGTGATGGCAACAATGCAATAAGAAATACCGCAGTAACTGAACTTTCAAATCGAGGTTTAGGCGCAAAAGTTATAAATAACAAACTTGTCATTCTTCCAAAGGAAACAGGCAAGAGTTATATTGATACACATATAAAACGAGCAGAAGAGCTTGCAAAGTCTGATGAATACAAAGTTACTTATGACACACTGGAAGACGGCTCTGATGTAATGTTTGTAAAAAACAAAGTTACAGATGAGACTGTATATGAATTTACTCAATATCCGGATAGAGATATGGGAACAAGCGTAATTGCTCGTAATGGAAACAAAGAAATGTTAATTATGCAAGATGGAAAAACTAAGTCAGTAGTAAATTGTTCACTTGTAGAAACAGATTATCCCCCTACATGGGAACAATTGGACGAGATTGTAAAATCCAATGGTTAGGGAAACGCATATGTTAGCTTATTCTTCGGATTAGAAACAAAACTTATTAATTATCTCGAAAATCTTGGAAAGCCGAAAGCTCAAAGAATTACGAGAACAGATGCTGATAACATCGGATTTGGGAATAATACAGCATTACAAAAAACAGAAGGTGTAAATACTCCTGTAGGAGGCAATGTTAATAAGATAGCCGCACGTTATGAAAACACTGCTGATTATAGTGACACAAATCCTTTACCAACAGGAAATGGTACAAGAACAGATTATGAAATAGGAGGAAAGCTCCAATGTACTGTATTTAAAGATAATCAAGGAAAAATCAGTTCCGTATTAGAAAATATGTATGATGAAAGCGGTAATTTAGTAAAAACAGTAGAAACAAAAGCAGACGGAACAACTATAACAAAAGCAGAAAGTAACCCCCCTACCTCTGCTAACGCAGGTACTTCTCCCGCAGGGGTAAATAGTAAGGGGATAGAAAGTAACCCCCCTTCGTCGCTTCGCGACACTTCCCCCGCAAGGGGTGCAGAAAACCCCTCACCCCAACCCTCTCCCGCAAGGGGCGAGGGAGCTGCGCCACGTGCAGGATCAAGTTCCGGCAACTCCGGAGTGATTTATTCATCCGTAATTCCGAGATTTCCGCATATAGAAAAAGCTGTAGTTGACGGAGTAAAAAATATTTGGAAACAAGTAACTGGAAAAATATCAAGTCAGAACAAAACTGTTACTATTGATGAGGTTATACAAGAAGCAAGAAAACAAGGGGCTTTAGTTGAAGAGATAGCTCCCGGAGAATATAAAATTTCTCAAAAAATTAAATTTAATGACGGCAAAGCAGTTCCGGCAGGTCATGATGCTACGGAGTACAGTATAGAAACAGTTGCTACATATAAAAATGGAAATGCAGAGCCGGCAGAGGTGGTAAGATATCATAAAAACGAACCTGTAGTACAAATTGCAACAATGGATGACAGTGGAAATGTTACACTCTCCTTGTATGACCGACAAACAGAATTAGGTGTTGAATTCTGCGGATATAACAGAGCAGGTGAGAAGGTCGCCGGTCAAAAACAAACTGTCCGTATAATTAATAAAGATAATAAAGTACTAAAAGAATACACCGGCGAAGATGTCGAAAATGCAAGACTTGTGCCAAGACGCAATACAACTGACGAATATTCAGCCCCTCTTTTAAATGTAGAAAGAGCTGTAGATAATTATGGTTTACATCAAAATATCGTCGAATGGCAAGCAATCGATGGTACAGAATATCTTATTTCAAGTGGAAAACAATATAAACCGGAAAACTATACAAGAGCATTGCCAAAAGATAAAATTAATACTAACTATCAAAATGTAACATCGGAATGTCCTGCTTTTGCTGAAAAAATGGGAGAGTATAATGAATATGCAAAAGCAAGAAATTTGACAATAGAAGAAAGCGGGTCTTGTTTATTATTCAAAAATGAAAAAGGAAAGGTTGTCAGAGAAATCACTTCTGACGGACAAAAAATACTACGTGATAGATATATAAAATTAGACTATAGAGGTAATGAAGTCCAATCTTGTGTTACTGATGGTAATGGAAATATACTTGAGAGGACAGTTACTGAATATAGACAATGGTGGGGTAAAGCTTCCACAATAACTCTTGATTATAGAACAGGAAAAGCGCATAGCGGTTTATATTTGGATGGTAAATTAACACAACCTGAAACCCACGAACTTGAACAAGGAATTGCGTTATTTCGCACAATTGCCGGATATAATTAATAATATCCGCTCAAATAGTTAGCAAAATAAGGTGCCATATATGGCACCTTATTTATTGGCATAAAAGGAATAATCGGGTGTTAAACTAATAAGAGGATGTCATTATGAGACTCGATAGCGCAAGTATATTGGGTGAAATCCAACAAAAATAAAACATTTTAAACTGTTTTATCTATATTAGAGCCTATTTTGGCGTAATTTGAATAATAATAGTTAAAAATAAGTATTGCGATATATGTCAGGTAGT
>CAMORE010000007.1 GCA_946623365.1 uncultured Acinetobacter sp. | reverse complement strand
ATTGTTTGATATGCACAATTAATAGGCACAATGATATTTTAGACAAAATGATTATCATGCAAAAAAAGGTTTTTATATAACTTGTATAGCTTATGCTTTTGCACCGACTGCTTTATAGAAGTTGATATAGTCAACTAAGCAGTCAAACTCTGTGTTATATACCATTTTCTGAACGTTCAGTAAGTTTTCTTGCTGCTGATCTAAATCAAGTTTTGCAATAATTCCTTCTTTGTATTTTTCTTGAGTTAAAACAAAATCTTTTTGTTCAAGCTGTTGTATATCCCGTTGTTTTGATAATTTTTCTTTATCCATATTTATGGATACAAGTGAGTCGTTAACTTCTTGCATAGAGGTTAAATTTACTTGTTCATAATTTCTTAAACTTCTTTCATATGCCAGTTTTTTTGCTTTTAGATTTGCCGTAAGCGCAAAACCTTGGAACAAAGGCTGGAATAATCCGCCGCCTACACCCCATATCATATTGCTTGTTGTAAATAAGCTATCAAAATACTTGCTGTTAAAGAATAATAAACCGCCCAGATTAATATGCGGCATCATTTCTTTTCTTGCCACCCTTACGTCAATCCCTGCTTTTTCAAGCATTTTCTCAGCTTTTAAATAATCCGGTCTGTTCATTATTACATCTGAACTTACCTCCGCAGGAATATTGCCGGAGAAAGTTAATGTTTTATAATCGGCACGCTTATATTCTTCTATATTATTAGGACTGTCACCAACCAGTACGGCAAGCTGATTTAAAAGTTTTGTTCTTTCTTTTTTCAGTTCCACTAAATCAGAAGTACCTGCAATATACGCTTTATTTGCTTTTACTAAATCGGACGTTGATACAATACCTTCTGCATTTGAGATAGCCATTATGTCGGCTATTTCTTTTCTTAATTTTACGATATCTTCCTGCATGTCAATTAGTGAATCCAGTTTTACAATGCTTACATAAACGCAGCCGACGGCAGAAACAACCGCTATGTATGCCGCCCTTTCATCCAGTATTGAACCTTCGTATAATTTCCTTACAGCTGTTGTTTTATTGTGATTTTTCCCGAAAATATCAAGTTCGTAGCTTGCTATTATAGGAATTCCAAAGTTCCCTTGGGTTTTACCAAAAGCTTTACCGTAACCCGGCATAAAACCTGCTGATATATTTGGGAATTCTGAAGATCTTTGCATAATTACGTTTTGGTAGTATTCTTGCATGGCAAGAGTGGCTGATTTCAAGTCCTTATTATTTTCTATGGCTCTTACAATATAGTCATTTAAATACTCATCATTAAATTGTGACCACCATGCTAAATTAATATATTCATATTTATTTTTTTGCGGTAATACTTTTTCCGATTTATCCTGCTTTATTCTTTTATAAATATTTTTTTGTATATTTTCTTCCGTACCGGCTTTTAAAACAGTTGTATTCTCAGCTGCAAATACTATATTTGCACCTATAAGTGATGATATTATTGCTAATGATAACAGTTTTTTCATAATAATCCTTTTTTGTTCCTTGCTCAAACCTCACAGGTCGAGTACATTGTATTTACCCCCTTGATTTTTTATAATATGGATGATAACATAAATGTGTTGCAAATGCAACATGTAGTAAAATAAACATACTTCAATAAAAGGATTGACATTTGGAACAAGAGCACTTCATAGATACAATTTTTTATCAAATAGAGCTGACGGCAAAATATTGCAAATTGCTGGGACAGCAAGTTTTTGAACAGTATAAAACAGGAATCTCGGTAGAAGAATTTGCAGTTTTGGATACTGTGTTATGCAGCGGAGAATTATGTCAGCGTGATATTGCAAAGTTAATATTAAAAGATAGAGCAAATACAGGTAAACTTTTAGATACTCTGGAAAACAAGGGATTGATAACAAGAAAACTTGCAATAAAAAATAACAGACCTGTTAAAATTATAGAGTTAACCACAGCTGGTAAAGATAAGGTTGAAGATGCTGTTAATAAAATCAGACCACATTACTTAGAAGTAAAACAAAAAATTGCAAACAGCGATTTAGCAAAAGTTAGAGATCTGCTAAAAGAGCTTAGAAAAATGTTAAACGAAACAATAGATATACAGATATAAAGGGTGATAATATGAATGAAGAAATTTTAGCCGAAGAAAACACAAAAAATAAATTACCGATAAAGAAAAGATATTTTGTTATATTTTTAGTAATCATAGCAATAGTAGCGGGTGCGTATTTTATATACGACATGCTTGGATATGAATCAACAGATGATGCATATGTTGAAACAACAACAGTATCAGTATCTCCAAAAGTTGCAGGACAAATTGAAAAAGTTTATGTAATTGATAATCAGCCGGTAAAAGCAGGAGATGTGGTTGCTGTTATTGATCAGAAGGATTATGAAGTAAGACTCGCTCAAGCAAAGGCTGCATATGAAAGAGCAATCTTGAATCAAAGTAATGCGCATGCTAATTTGAATGCTGCAAATTCTGAGATTGAACTTGCTCAAAAAGATGTTGAAAGATACGAAAACTTGTATAAAGCAGGGGCTGTTTCAAAACAAACTCTGGATAAGGCAAAAACAAATTTGGATTCAGTAAAAGCAAGATTGACAGTAGCAGAGCAATCGATATTTTCATCAAATCCTGCAAATAATGCCAAAGTAGCTGATGCAGACTTAAATGTTTTAAAAGCGCAATTGGATGCTGCACAACTTGCGTATGACTATACTTTCGTAAAAGCTCCGATAGACGGTACAGTTTCCAATAAGAGAGTAGAAGTTGGCATGATGGTGCAACCCGGAACTCCATTATTCACCGTTGTTCCCAATAATGTTTGGGTTGTCGCAAATTTTAAAGAAACGCAGTTGGAGAAAATGCAAAAAGATCAGGAAGTTGATATTAAAATTGACACTTATCCGCATAAAATATTTAAAGGGAAAGTCGATAGTATTCAAAGAGCATCAGGAGCAAAATCAAGTTTATTTCCTCCTGAGAATGCAGTCGGTTCTTTCGTAAAAATTGTTCAAAGAATTCCTGTTAAAATAGTATTTACGGAAAAAATCGACCCTGACGAATATGCTATAATTCCGGGAATGTCTGTTGTTCCTAAAGTTCATATAAGAAAATAATTAATAATTTTAATAAGGTAACTAATTGTTTGACATGTACAATTGCGAAGGCGATTAGCCTGCTCTGCCGAAAGAAAAGGTGACTAAATGTCACGTTTTCTTAAGAGGTAAATCCAGTCAATTATTAATTTTTATCATTTAATCTAAAATATCATAGTCAGGTCAGGCATTGACTGACCTACTTTTTAATACACTCTTTTTTATGATATATCAAAGAAAATGCCGATATTTGCTATTTATTCTTTTATGGTAGAATGATATTACAAAGGAGAGAAAATATGTGCGGAATTGTTGGATATGTTGGAAATAAAACTGCTGTCGATATTTTGCTGGAGGGATTAACAAGCCTTGAATACAGAGGTTATGATTCTTCAGGAGTAGCTCTGAATATTGACGGGAAAGTCGAATTGTTCAAAGCTCAAGGCAAATTGCAGAATTTAAGAAATATAGTTCAAAAAAATTACGCAGAAATTTCTAAATCCACAATCGGTATAGGTCATATAAGATGGGCAACTCATGGAGTTCCGTCTATTGCGAATGCTCACCCGCATACTTGTAACTGCGGCAGAGTTGCAATTGTTCATAACGGTATCATAGAAAATTACAAAGAGTTAAGGGCAAAACTTGAAGCACAAGGCTGCACTTTCCGCTCTCAAACCGATACTGAAACAGTTGCACATTTAGTTGCATCAAAGTATGCTGTAACAAAAGATTTAACCGAGGCTGTAAGACTAGCTACGTTAGAGATAGAAGGTGCATATGCACTCGCAGTAATTCATCAGGATGTAAAAGATACGATAGTTGCTACAAGAAGGAATGCTCCGCTTGTAATAGGCTTTGGAGAAGGTGAAAATTATGTGGCATCTGATATTCCGGCTCTTATTCAATATACTAAACGGGCAATGTACTTGGATGATAATCAAATTGTAACATTAACTCCAAATAGTGCTGAAGTTATAGACATTGAAAAAAATAAGTTACCGTTGAAGATTGAAACTCTTCCTTGGGAACCTGTTGCATTATCTAAAATGGGTTATAAGCATTTCATGCTGAAGGAAATACACGAACAGCCTGATATTGTCAGAAATGTTTTAACAGGAAAACTCAAAACTATTGATGAACCGATTTCCCTTAATGAAGTAACACTGGATAAATCAAAACTTAAAGATTTAAACAGAATTCAAATTGTTGCTTGCGGGACTTCTTTACACGCAGCAATGGTCGGTAAATACATAATAGAAGACTTTTGCGGGATTCCTGTTGAAGTTGAAGCATCAAGCGAATACATATACAGAAAAACGATTACAGATGAAAACACTCTTGTTATAGGAGTCTCTCAATCAGGTGAAACTGCTGACACGATTACGGCAATAAGACTTGCAAAGAAAAAGGGTTCTCACATTCTTATTGTAACAAACAGACCTGATTCAACAATGGCTCGTGAAGCAGATAGCCTTGTTCCGGTAAACGCAGGGATAGAAGTATCTGTTGCGGCAACAAAATCTTATATGGCACAGCTTATTTCTTTCTATCTTCTTGCAATTTATATGGCAGAAGTAAAAGGGTCTGTTACAAAAGAAGAAATCTTGGATTTAAAACATGAATTAATTATGCTTCCGCAAAAAATTGATAAAATATTAACCAAAAAAGAAGATATTCAAAAAGTTGCAAGAAAATTCTCATCATTTAAAGACTTTATCTTTGTAGCAAGAGGTATAAACTTCCCGACAGCATTAGAGGGGGCATTAAAGTTAAAAGAAATCAGTTATATTAATGCAACCGGATACTCTGCAGGAGAATTAAAGCATGGTCCTATCGCCATGTTAGATGACTCAATGCCTGTTCTTGCTATTTTAATGAAAGGTAAAGTATACGAGAAAATTTTATCCAATGCGGAAGAAGCAAAAGCTCGTAATGCAAGAATGATTGCATTAACTAATTCGGAAGATACAAAGCTGGATGAATTATTTGAAAATATAATCAGAATTCCGGAGATATCAGAAATTTTATCTCCTGCATTAGCTATTGTACCTTTGCAATTACTGGCATACTATATAGCTGAATTTTTGGGAAAAGACGTTGACCAACCGAGAAATCTGGCAAAATCCGTAACTGTGGAGTAGATTAACGGAACGATATCTTGTTATTAAATCTTGTTAAATTAAGCAGTTTTGGTGTTATCAAACTAAAAACATAGCTTAATTAAGCTATGGAGAAAAAACAAAAAGTATAAAAATTTTGTTTGTGTTAATCTTGTACTTATGCAAGTTATATCAGAAATCGTCGAAATAGAAAATAGAGGTCAGCCAACGACCGAATATATCGAAAAAGAGTTAACAAAACGCAACATTAATCCGCTCAGATGGGCGATTGTTGATGTTAGTGATAAAATATATAAAGTAAGCGTAGCAAATTTAAAGGAGTAAAAAATAAATTATGACTATGACTCAATTAAAATGTGATATTAAAGACATAACTCTTGCCGAGCAGGGGTTGAATAATATTCAGTGGGCAATGAAAGATATGCCTGTTTTAGAACAAATTAAAAAACGATTTATAGAAGAAAAACCCTTTGCAGGACTTAGACTTGCAGCATGTTCGCATGTAACAAAGGAAACAGCAGCTCTTTGTATAACAATGCAGGCAGGAGGCGCAGACACAGTTCTGGTTGCTTCTAATCCGTTATCTACCCAAGATGATGTAGCAGCTGCTTTAGTCAAGTATTATAATATACCTGTTTTTGCAATTGCAGGAGAAACTGTTGAACAATATAAATCTCATATTAGGGAAGCTATAAATCATCAACCGCAGTTAATCATTGAAGACGGATGCGATTTGGTTTCTATGCTTCATGCGGAATATCCCGGACTTGCAGATAAGGTTATCGGTTCCACTGAAGAAACAACAACAGGAATAATAAGGCTGCAAGCGATGGAAAAAGAAGGAATGCTCAAATTCCCTGCTGTTGGCGTAAACACAAGTCTGACAAAGCATTTATATGACAATCGTTACGGAACCGGTCAAAGTGCTATGGACGGAATTATGCGTGCCGCAAATATTTTGATTGCAGGTAAAACAGTGGTAATTTCAGGATACGGATGGTGCGGTAAAGGTTGTGCATTAAGAGCAAAAGCTCTTGGTGCTAATGTAATTGTATGCGAAGTAGACCCTCTTAAGGCGCTTGAAGCAGCAATGGAAGGGTATCGAGTAATGCCGATTGAAAAAGCCGCTCTTGAAGGTGATATTTTCTTAACTGTTACCGGAGACAAGCACGTTGTTGATGTAAAACATCTTTTAACAATGAAGAATGGTGCAATGGTTGCAAATGCGGGTCATTTCGATTGGGAAGTTAATGTAAACGGTCTGAAAGAATTTACAACAGAAATTAAACGTATAAGACCATACTTGGATGAATATAAACTAAATAACGGTAAGTCACTATACGTTTTAGCAGAAGGAAGATTGGTTAACTTAGGCGCTGCAGAAGGTCACCCTGCTTCTGTTATGGATATGAGTTTTGCAAATCAAGCATTAGGTATGGAATATATAGTTAAAAATCAAGGTAAACTGGCAAACAAATTACATACACTTCCTGAAAGCGTTGATAAGAGTATTGCTGAATTAAAGCTTAAAACAATGGGTATTGAAATAGATTATTTAACACCTGAGCAAGAAGAATATTTAAACAGTTGGAAATTATAAAAAGTATACCGATATAAAAAGTTCCGAAGTAAGTGTTATACTTCGGAACTTTTTAATATCAGTTTAATAAATTCATAACCTCTTTTACAGAATAATTGTTATTGAATACAATTATATTTTTACCGGTTTTTTCTTTGACATCATCCAATGATGCGCCGTCAAGAAATAAATTTGTATATTGTTTTAACATTATTGACGGAACAACTATATAATCAGATTCAATATCTTTTATTGTATTGATTAAATCTTCAGATGTTATTAAGCCCGCAACGGTTATATTTTCTCCCCAATAAGTCGATTTTACCGGAACTGCATTTACTGTTAAATTTTCAATCTTGTTTAGACCTGATGATATATATTCAAACGCTGATTGAGCAGCAACAGAGCAAGCAAAAGTTATCGTTTTGGGTGAATCAATTTTTTCGGGAAGTTCTAAGGTATCAAAATCATCCATAATAGTTCTTAACGAACCGACTCCGTCATCAAGTTGAGAAAAGTTTCCATAGTATTCTTTGTCAGGAATTTTTTCGTCTGCAAGCAGAAAAAATTCATCAGAGCAACATGCTTTTGGATATTTTGAAGAAATTAAAATGGTTTCTTTTGCAATTCTTGCATCTACTGTTTGTAATTTGTCATGTCTGAATTGTGTAATCCCAACTGGCACAATCGCTATTGAAAGCAAACAGTCTCCAAAAGATGTTAAATCTTTTAGAGTTTTTTCTAATTCAACTCCGTCGTTATATCCGGGGCACAACACAATTTGAGCGTGGAATGGTATATCATTTTCCTTAAACCATGTTAAATTTTCCATTATTTTTGAGGCATTGGGATTTCTGAGCATTTTTTTTCTCAGATTAGGGTTTGTAGTATGAACTGATATGTAAAAAGGTCCTAAATGCAGCTGTGATATACGTTTTTTATCTTGCTCCGTAAGGTTTGTTGTAGTAATATATGTTCCCTGCAAATATGATAATCTGTAATCATCATCTTTTATATATAAAGTGTCTCTCAACCCTTTTGGCTGTTGTGATACAAAACAAAAAATGCAATTATTTTTGCAAGGTTTTATTTTATCAAATACTGCGCTTTCAAAAACTATTCCCAGCTCATCATCATAATCTTTTTCCAGTTCGATTTCTTCTATATCACCATTAGGTTTTTCTACCTCTATTGTAATAATTTCACTCTTACAAAAATAGTTAAAATCAATCATGTCTTCCATGTCTTCGCCATCAATTGACAGAATAACATCACCTTTTGTTATACCTAATTCTTCTGCTATTGAGCCTTCTAAAACACTGTTAACTATTGCCGGCATGTTCTAAACCTTCCAGTAGTAATATAAAATTTTTGTATTCACAAATTAAATTATCAAAAACCATCTTTGTATAAAAAGGTAAATCTTTAAATGCCATTGAATTTTTTGTTTCCGCAATTATGCTTTCTGATTTCAACTTCAAATCGCTAAACATTTTTTCACGCTCACTTTGTTCTAAAATATTTGCACAAACAACTTTTATTCTTGCCATTGGTAAAAAATGAACAGGATTCTCTAGCGGAGGCTCCATTATTAAACGTAATAATTCTTCTTTTCCTTCACTTGATATAGAATAAAATGTTGAAGGTCTGCCTCCTTCTGAGATTGTTTTTTGAGTTTTTAAAAAACCTTTTTTTTCCAATCGAATTAATGCCGGTTTAATTGTTCCAAAACTTGGCGTTGTAAGCATGGAAAAATCGCCTAAGATTTCTTTTAATACGCCATACATTGTTAAAACTTTTTTTGATAACTCAAATAAAATTAATAATTCTATCATATGTTGATTATATCATATCGATACAATTTTTTACAAACAGGCAATTTCTTTTTATAAAAATACTTTATATATATAAAACAAGGACTATTAGGAGTTGATATTATGATAAATTCTATTTCTTTACACAATACAGCAGAATACACTGAAAAAGTCACAAACTCGGTTAAAGAAGAAAAATCAAAATACAATAAAAAACACACAAATAAAAATAGTAATACTGATAGCTATCAAAGTTCAAACCGTCCGGTTAACATAAAAAGAGCTCTTGCAGAAAATGATAGGCTAACATATACGGAACCGACAAAAATATTAGGTATAACCCTAAGAGATGGTTTTTATACTTACAAAGCCAACGGAAAAGAAAGTATAGGTGATATAAAAAAGAAATTTGGTATTCCTGATAAAGCTATAGAAAAAATGAATAATTATATCAAAGACGATGACTTTGTTCCTGATAAAGATAAAGAAATTTATTTTCAATTTGAATAATATCTATTGTTTATGATGGTATTCAAGAACAATCTGAGCTTTCACGCTATCAGCTTCATATGATTGCGGAAGCGGTTGGTATGGAGCACCTGACTTAACAGCTTTTAATACCGATTCGTTTGCATTTGGATAATTTGTGCCGACTATTTGTGTTTCAGAGATTGAGCCGTCTCTGTGAACCCTGAATTGAACAGTAACTTCATAATCCTGATTTGCCTTGTACGGAGTCCAATGTCTGTGAACTTCGGCAGGAAGATATCTAAAATATTCCGTCAGATTTTTAATTTCTCTCATACCTTGCGGTATCGTTTTTTCTACTTGCTGAACATTTCTTTTCTCATTTTGAAATGGATTTTTTTCAACATTTTTGGGTACGTATTCAAATGCAAAAGCTGTTATAGAAATACAAAGAGCTGATGCTAAAATTATTGTCTTTTTCATACTATTGTCCTTTTTTATCTTACATATATTCTTGGTAATCTGACTTTTAATCTGCATGTTAGTTCATAATTAATAGTATGTAATATTTCTGCCCAATTATCAAGGGGTAACTCTTTATCATCCAGTAAAGTTATTACATCACCGACTTCAGCATTAGTATCACCCAAATCAAACATCATTTGATCCATAGTAATATTACCGATTTGACGAACTTTTTTTCCGTTCACAATTCCATATATTTTATTTGATAACCCTCTGGATACCCCGTCAGCATATCCGATAGGAATAGTAGCAACTTTAGTCGGTTCGTATGCAATAAAAGTATGTGCATAACTTACACCTTCTCCTGGTAAAACAGTATGTATATTTGTAATACGTCCTTTCAACCCAAGAATCTGTTTTAATTTAGGTTTATTCGAGGTATTTGCAGGTAAATCAGGGTACAAACCGTATAATGAAATTCCGACTCTTACCATGTTTGATTTAATATCATACGCAAATGTAGCTGCAGTATTTTGAATATGAATTAAAAGTCCTTTTGTATCAATATTATCAATTACACTATTCCATCTTTCTATTTGTTTTTGAGTTTCAATCGGTTCTTCCGCTGCAGCAAGGTGGGTAAAAACACCCTCAAAGTTAAGATAATCGGCATTACGAACTTGTTTGATATAGTTTACTCCGTCCTCAATTCTTACGCCGATTCTATTCATGCCGGTATCAAGTTTTACGTGAACACTCGGTTTTATTCCTGTTCTTTCATAAACATCCTTACATGCTTCTAAGTGCTCGTTATTAAATATAGAAAAGGCTATATCATTTCTTGCCGCTGTTTCGACAGCCCAAGTTGGTATTGCACCGACTACAAGAATCGGAGCTTTAATTTTAACGTTACGTAAATCGAGGCCTTCATCTACAGAAGAAACCCCAAACATATCAACGCCTGAAGCAAGCATAGTTTGAGCAATCATTTGAGCGCCATGTCCGTACGCATCAGCTTTAACGATTCCCAAAAATTTTTTGTTTTTAGGAATAACTTTTCTAATTTCTGTAATATTTTCTGCAAGTGATTCAAGATTAATCTCGACCCACGCATCTTTGTGCGTATTAACGTTTGACTGTCTTATATTTTTCATTTTTCTCTTTCCTTCCACTCTCCAATGGGAGAGGGATATGTTTTAAGCCAATTCTCCGTTTAAATACCATGTCTTTGCGTTTGTGATTTTAACGTTTACAAATTCTCCTGTTAAATCTCTGTCACAAGGTATATGAACGATTTTGTTGTTTCGTGTTCTTCCTGTTATAACTTTATCACCATTTTTGCGAACCTCAAAATTTTCTACCAGAACTTCCATTTCCCGACCTAAGTACTTTTTATTGGAAGCAAGACAGCAGGCTCTGTTATGTTCATTAAGTCTTGCAAGACGTTCTGTTTTTACTTCTTCCGGAATATATAAATCAACCCATTTTGCAGCAACTGTTTTTTCTCGCGGTGAATATGCCGCAGTATTAGAGTAATCTAATTCAAGTTCGGTCATAGCTTTTAAAGTATTTTCAAATTGTTCTTCTGTTTCTCCCGGAAATCCCGCTATGAAATCGCTCGTAATGGTCACATCTTTGACTCGTGAACGTATATGGTCGCAAATCTTTTTATATGTTGCATAATCATATCTTCTGTTCATTTTCTTTAAGACATAATCATCACCTGACTGCATAGGAATATGAAAATACTCGCAAACTTTATCCAGTTCAATTACTGTATCTATAACTTCATCAGTAATATCAGTAGGATAATTTGTTACAAATCTTACCCTGAATTTTCCTTCTATTGCATTTATTTTTCTTAAAAGCCAAGCTAAATTTTGACCATCCGGCAAATCTTTCCCGAAAGAATCCACATTTTGTCCGAGAAGAGTAATTTCTTTAAATCCTTCGGATAAAGCTTTTTTTACTTCCGCTAAGATTAATTCAGGTTTTCTTGAGCGCTCACGACCTCTGGTATACGGAACAATACAGTATGTGCAGAAGTTATTACATCCTTCCATAATCGGAATCCAAGCGTTAACCCCTTTTACACGATTTATTTGTATATCAGATTCTTCATAAGGTTTCTCATCTATAGATACAATCTTTTCACCTTGCTCAATTCTTTTTACAAGATTTGGCAGTTCATAAAGTCTTTGAGTTCCCAGTACTAAATCTACATACGGAGCTCTTTTTAATATTGATTTACCACCTTGCTGAGCTACACAACCCGCAAAAACAATTTTTAAATTCGGATTTGATTTTTTTTGCTTACCCCAAACACCGATCTGACTATATGCTTTATCTTCTGATAATTGACGGATAGAACACGTATTAATGATAAGCATATCAGCTTCTTTCGGATTCTCCGTTTGAGTATAGCCGATATGTTCAAGCATTCCGTACATTCTCTCAGCATCAGACTTATTCATTTGACATCCGAGAGTTTCTATATAAACCTTTTTATTTTCCATTTTATACTCCTTTAAATCTATTTTAATATAAAAATACGAGTAAATTTATGATATTTATAAAAGGTTATTATAGTAAAAAATCTTTGCCTTACTAAATTGCAGGTCGAATTATTCTTCTCCAAACGGTGTTAACTTGTATCCTACGTTGGTTACAGTATGTAAATACTTGGGTTTTTTTGAATCAGGTTCTATTTTATTTCTTAATGCTCCAACATGAACCCTTAGCATTCTAACATCCTCATCGCTTGAATACCCCCAAACTTCTTCAAGTAATGTTGCAAGTGTTACCGATTTATTAAAATGCTGCATTAGACAGTATAATATCTCAAATTCTGTCGGAGTTAGTTTAATTTTTTTATTCAATATAACAGTTTCTAATGTATCAGGTAAAATCTCTATATCTCCGGCATCAAGAATCTCTGAAGAAGCAAGTGTTTCTACCGGAGGCTGATTTCTTCTTAGCAGAACTCTTATTCTTAGGAGTACTTCCTGAATATCAAAAGGTTTAACGAGATAATCATCCGCGCCGCTGTCAAATCCGCTTGTCTTATCGCCAATAGTTCCTTTTGCCGTTAACATAAGAATCGGAACATTGATTTTTGCCTGACGGATATTTTTACAAACATCAAATCCGTTCATTTTTGGCATCATTACATCAAGAAGAATTAAATCATACTTGTTATTCAAAGCTTTATTTAACCCGTCCATACCGTTACAAGCCGTATCTGTAAAATAACCGCTTGAGGATATATCAAATTCTAGCAAATCTCTGATTTCTGTATCATCATCTACAATTAAAATTCTTTTCTTTTCGGTCATGCAATTACCCCTTAAAAATATCTTACTTTTTAAATTAGCCCTGATGCGGATTATGTATATACAATATCTTTATTATACTAATTTTAAAAGAAGCCGTACATGTTTGCAATAGACATTTATAAAAAAATTATAAAAATTTTGATATATGTAAAATATACTTTATTGTAAATTATCTATCAAAGTAGAAAATATAAGTATGTTAGATAATAAGAGATTAAAAAATTTAGGTATTAACATTAAAAGTGAACGCTTGAGAAAGAACATCTCGCAAGAAAGGCTTGCCGAGTTGACGAACATTTCAAGAAATTCTGTCAGTTTAATAGAAACCGGCAAGATTAACCCTACTGTATTAAAGGTTCTTGATATTGCAAGTGTACTTGGTACAGACTTAAATGCACTGACAAAAGATATATAATTTTGCCAGAAGTAAGTAGAAGAGCATCCGCAGGGGCATTTGTACTCAGTTTTGTAGGATAGTTGTGTGTTATATAGATAAGCATTACGCATAGTATGTGTTAATTGTTTATGTGGTGTGATATTCTATATCTTGCGGTGTATTTATTGCTATGTATCTTCTCTAAATTGTTAATATATGCTATTATTTAAATAACAAATACTAAAAGGGGGAAGAGCATGCAGGTTTCAAAGCGTTTGGTTGTGAAAAAAGAAATACCTATTGATACATCAAAAGAATTTGACTTAATAAAGTCAATGGATGTAGCAATGGCTGATTATTACTGCAAAAGCGGTAATTTAGAAGTTGGTCTTAAAAAATACAGAGAAGCTCTTCCGAAAATTATTGATGATAATGAGCGTTCTATAGTTGTCAATAAATTTCTGAATTATTCCATGAATTATGCTCAAAAACTAATGAACGAAAAAAAATACATAGAGGCAATGGAAGAATACAGAAAGATGATAGAATTTCAGGGAGTTCCGATAACTATATATAAAAATATAGGGCTTTGCATGAAAAATATCGGGAATGCTGATATGGCAATAAAATTCCTCAAACATTTTGAAGAGATTTCTCCTGATAAAGAGGATGTATATATTTATCTCGGGGATCTTGTGTATGCAGATATAAAAGATAATAAAAAAGCTATAGAATATTACGAAAAAGCGCTTGAAAAATATCCTAATAACTTTACGATATACAATATGCTCGGTCACTTGTACTCAACGTGTTATCAGGATAAATTTAAAGAGAAACAAATCGGATATTTACGCAAAGCGTTTGAGCTTGCGCCAAGTAACAGAATTGTTGTTAAAAATTTGGCTTATGTATACGGAAAATTTGACGAAGAAGCTAATGCAGATGAGATGTATCAAAAACTTATGTATTTAAATCCAACCCATTCTGATTTACACGCTTATGGTGCATACCTTGTTAAACATAAAAGATTTTCAGAAGGTTTTAAATTTTTGCAACACAGATTTTTAAAAGAAGATTTAGGGAATGTTGCTTTTCCGGAGCTTCTAAAAACCAAAAAGAAAAAGTGGAATATGAAGATAGACATAACTAATAAAACAATTCTCGTGCACTTTGAACAAGGTTTTGGCGATTCTATAATGTTTGCAAGATTTATGGATGAAATGAAAAAAAGATGCAAAGAAGTAATGTTAGTAGTTCAGAAACCTCTGATAGAGCTTATGAAAGACTCTAAATTAGGTATAGATATTTATTCTGAGGATGATATTCCGAATTTAAAATATGATTATTGGATACCTATGATGGATTTACCTATTGTTTGTGAAACAAGACCGGATACAATTCCGTTTGCACAAGGATATTTAAAAGTTCCTAAGACTAAAGTAAATGCGTATAAAAAACAATACATTAACGAAAATGACAAAATCAAGATTGGGATTGCTTATGAAGGAACAATGGCAAGTAAGGAAACCAACAGAGATATTCCGTTAGATTATTTGTATCCGCTAATGCGTATGCCTGATGTTGAGGTATACAGTTTCCAAGTTGATGATTTAACCCGTCAAATGGATAGAGTGCCAGCTGATGCAACTTTAATAAGACTTGGCAGAACATTTAAAAATTGGGAAGACACAGCCTGTGCAATGAATTGTATGGACTTGATGGTTACCACAGATAACGGTGTTATGAACCTTGCAGGTGCACTGGGAATCAAAACATTCGGTATATTTAACAGGATAACTGAGTGGAGATGGTTTAAAACAGATGGCGAAGATATTGCTTGGTACAAGAGTATTAAGCCGTTCCAATGTCCAACATCTGATGATTGGGATACACCTGTAAATAGAATTATAGAAGAACTTGATAAAATTCGTTGTAAAAAAATAGCAGAAAAAATTAAAAAGAAAAGTTTATAAAAATGGTAACAAATTTTGATTTTTTAAAAAAAGCCGATAAGAATTTATATGAGATTATAAATGATGCAGAAAGATTATATCGAGGCGAATTTTTCGAGCAATGCATGACGCAAACCAGAAGGTTTGGAGAAATAGTATGCAAAAATGTACTCGGTTCAAGGTGTACTACAGAGGTAACTTTTGATGCTATGCTTGCAACCTTAAAAGATTGTACAATGGGAAGTTCAGAAGAAGCAAAAGAATTTGTCGAGGACTTATATTTTTTAAAAAAACATGGTAATAATGCAACTCATTCGGTAACGGTAAAACAGGACGGTCTGGAGGCGTTGGAATGTCTAAAAAGAGCTTTTGGAATTGCGGTTAACTATTGTGTATATTCCTGCAATGCAGACAGACGAATCTTAAAACTTAATTATGATATAAATTTGTTAATAACAGAAAAAAAATCCGGAAAAACGCTATCCGAAAAATATGCAGAAGGGCAAGTTAAAGAAAAAAAGAAAACTAAAAGTGTAAAGCAAAAACCCCAATACTGTTCCGTAAAATCTAAGTCGCAGGGGAAAAAACATTCGTACTTTTGGCATTTTGTAGGATTTTCTGCTATCATATCCGCAATTTGTTTGATAGTTTTGGCTCTTATATAACGTAATACAAATATGTAAAATAATTATTTATGTTTTTGTTGCAGATCTGCCCGTTATAAATTATGTAGTAAAAAAAGACAATTATTGTTTGATTTTGTCTTGACTTTTTTAAATATATAATTAATCCTCTAAATAGATGTGGTTAAAACATCATATATCCTTCATAATACATATGTGAGAATATATTATGCCCTTTAGATACCGATTACAAAAAGTTCTGGATTTTCGTATACGAAAAAAAGAAGCTCAGCTGATAGTTGTACAAAAAGCACAGCAAGCTGTATTCGAAGCAGAGGAACGAATTCGTCAGAATGAGGCAGAAATTCAACAAACTATCCAAAACAAAAAAACTGCTGATTTCAGAATGATGGAATATTATGACAATTACCTTCATCATCTCTGGGACAAAGCAGAAGCGTTAGAACAAGAAAAACAGCGTTTGCAAGCTATTCTGGATGAAGAAAACCAAAAACTTGTACAATGCGAACAGGAAGTTAAAGTTGTAGAAAAACACAAAGAAAAACAGCGAGAAGCATATATTGAAGAAGAAAAAAAAGCGGAACTAAAACAATTTTCAGAAATAGGTGTACAAAGATTCTTCATAAGAGCAAGAGAAGAAGCTGAAGAACAAGAACTTCTCGCAGAAATGCAAAGATTGGAACAAGAATAAACAGGAAAGTCTATTATGAATATCGAACAAACAAAATCTTTAACAGCCGGTAAAATAAGCACTAAATCTTCACAAGGAACAAGTGCTGCAAATACTGATATAAAATTTGCAGATGAACTTAAAAAAGCAGATAAATCTAATACGACACCTGCTAAAGAAGATTCTGTAAAAAAACCTGAAGATAAGAATCCGGAAACAAAAAAACAAGAAACGTTAAATGCGGAACAAGAAACAGAAGTGGATAACGCAATCGATGGACTGCAAGATGTCTTTGACGAATTAAATAAAATCAATCAAAAAGATGATATGGAAGACGAATCTGTTAAGAGTCTTAATAAGTTTGCCGATAAAAAAAATAAGATAGAGGATTTTGGCTTGATTGACAACAATATGAACATCCAAGAACCCAAAGATAAAATAAATTTAGATATGGGTGCAAATATGAATTTTAACAGCAACGGTCAGCCCTTTGCAGAATTTGTAAATCCTGAAAATACAAAAAATAATATTAAAACAACTGCTAAAGACTTAGCGGAAGAAAAAGCTATAATGTCAACAATGGAAGAAAATATTGCTATAGCAAATAAAAATATGGCTATAGCGAAGACAAAAACCGTTGAAAACGAACAAGGAATACATAAAGTTGATAAGAAAACAAATCTGGTCGTTGATACTATTGTAAGTTACGACAAAGTAATAATGGACAAAGCAGATGTGGAATTTTTCACTAACCTTGTTGAAAACGGTGTTGTTGATATGACAGAGGTAAAAGGTGCAGAAAAATCTTCTCAGGTTTCCAAGACATTAGCGGATTTACTTGCTAAAGCAATGAATGATAATAAACCTGTAAGAATAGATTTTGACAATAACATTTCTGTCATTATAAAAATAGATAGAGCAGGAAAAATATCCGCAGATTTTCTTCCGAGCTCTCAAGTTGCAGAAGCTTATTTAAAAGAAAATTTACCGCTTCTAAGACAGAAATTTGAAGATAATAATCTTGAATACAACGAATTAAATCAAAGACAAAGAAAACAAGAAAACCAAGATAACAGAAAGAAGGACCGCAAAGATGAATGATTTGTACACAACTGCGATTAACACCCAAAAAGCTACAAACCAGTGGATGGACATTCTTGCAGAAAACATGACAAATGTCTATACTCCGGGTTACAGAGAAAATAAAGTAACGTTTAAAACTTTTTTAGGCGGTGCTGTTATTGATAATAATATAAAAAATCAGGATCAGGGTAAATCTACTCCCGGAACTTCAAGTGAAAATTTATTTTTTGAAGGAAAAGGTTTTTTCATGCTAAGAACACCGGAAGGAAATGTTTCCTATACACGTTTAGGTGAATTTACATTTGACGGAGAAGGTGTATACAGAGCTAAAAGCGGAGCAACTGTTCAAGGATATATATTGAACGATAAAGGCGAAATTATGTCAGGAACAAAATCTATAAGTGCAGACTTGTATGAAGAGACTGCTCTTAAAGGCGGAGCATTAAGTATTCCTACTACCAACATTAAATTATGGATAGATCCAAACAATGGTAAATTCTTAGGAAAATATGATGAATATGAAATTAAAAACGACGGAACAATATACGGTAAAGCTGATGGCGGCAATCGCTCAGTTCCGTTATATAAAATAGCAACTGCAAATTTTCATAATCCGAACGGGTTATTTGATATAGGTGACGGTAATTTTATAGAAACTCCGGAATCAGGAAAACCTGTTGTCGGCAGGGGCGAAATTCGCTCAGGGCTGTTAGAACAGGCAAACACAGATTTTAAAGCAAACATTGCAAACTATCAGGAAGCTAAAGTTCAGATGGAGCTTGTTAACGCGTTAATTAAATCTAATAAACAGCTCTTACAGTCAGCAATGGAAATGGCAACACAATAAAATAATAATTAAAATACAATTTTTCATATTAGTTAAACTCCGTTTAAGGGAATTAAGGGATATCTTTAATTCCTTTTTATTTTAGACAATAAATGAAACAAAATAAGTCATTTGTCGCGTTTATGTAACTTATTAGTTGGTATGTATAACAATGAAAAGACTTGTTTTTGTAGAGTTATTGCCTTCCTTGTATATTAGGTTTTAATATTAGCAAAAATAATTTTTATGGTTTTTATTATTTTTGTAAGGAGAAATTGTATGGTCAAAATTATAAAAGTAACTGAAAACTTATTCCCAAAAATCAGAAAAATTGAAAACAAATATAATACTGATGTAATCAATTCAGAATTAACTACAATAATACCTTTATCAGCATCAGCAGCAATAACAGCAAGCATGATGTCGGATAAATGTAAAAACTTTTTTAAAACATTGGATCATAATTATTTTCAACTTAAGACCAATAAAGAAACAGGTTTTCCTTATGAACCGGATATTTTTCAGAAAACAAGCGCAAACCATCTATTTCTCGGGGATGATGTTATTGTAACAGCACCAACAGGAACAGGAAAAACCGCAATAGCGGAATATATAATGACAAAAAATCTTAACGAGGCAAAAAGGACTTTTTATACAACTCCGCTTAAAGCATTGAGTAATGAAAAGTTCAGAGATTTTTCAAATATATACGGTGAATCTAACGTAGGTTTACTAACCGGTGATACGAAAATTAATACAAATGCTCCTATTATCGTTATGACAACAGAAGTGTATAGAAACATGGCAACGTCAGCTTATTTTGATAAAAACAGACAGCTTCCGGATGATTTAAAAACTGTTATATTTGATGAATTACAGTATTTAGGAGACGTAGACAGAGGCGGTGTATGGGAAACTTCCATAATGCTTACCCCTCCGTCAGTGCAAATGTTATCTCTTTCCGCTACAGCAAAGAATGCTTCGGATATAAATAATTGGATAAGTAAAATCAGAGGAGAAAAAAGTATTAATGCACTAATTGACGGTAATTATCATACTAACCCCTCAAATAAGCCAAGGTGTGTATGGGTAGATGTCCCCTCGCAAAACCGACACGTGCCTCTGGATATTAAACTTGAACATGTTCAAGCGGATAGCGGTAAAAAAAGTAAAAACAGAAATGCAAAGAAAAAGTTTTCTGATGATTTCCAAAATTCAATAAGTGCTAAAACGGGTCTTTCTACTTATAAAACAATAACTCAAAAATTGCGAACTAATGATAAGCTGCCTGCAATATTTTTTGTCTTTTCAAGAAAAGACAGCAGGGGACTGTTAAAATATTTTGAAGAATACGGAGATACACTGACGACAAAAGACGAACAAAAAGAAATTTCAGAAGTTATTAAAAAATATGAAAATAATAATAGATATTTGGGCGAAAGTCTCAATATTCAGGCAATGTTGAAGGGGTATGCAATCCATAATGCAGGAATGCTTCCTGTGCAAAAAGAATTAATAGAAGAGTTATTTCAAAAAAAATTATTAAAAATCGCTATCGCTACAGAAACTCTTTCTGCAGGAATTAATATGCCGGCTAAAACAACGATTATTACTTCTGTGAGAAAACCTTCTTCTACGTCAGATGAATTGAATGATGGGAAACGTAATTTAACCCCTAATGAATTTCACCAAATGGCAGGAAGAGCAGGAAGACGCGGAATTGATACTCATGGTTATTGCTATCCGCTAAGCTGTAATACAGAGCAGGCACGTGTGTTTGATGAACTTAAAAAATCAACCTCTAACGATTTAATTAGTAATTTTAAATTTGATTTTGCTTTTGTTGCAAATTATATGTCGCAATTTGAAGGAATGGATGAAGTAAGAGATTTTATTTCTAAAACCTTTTATGCTCAAGGCGATGTAAATAAAGGAAAAGACTTGTTTAAAGAATTTAAAGTAAAAAGAAATATTTTAAGAGAAAACGGGTTCATAAACGGGAAAGATTTAACTCTAAAAGGCGAATTACTAAGACATATAAACGGATATGAACAAATACCTGTAATAGACTTTATCGGTAATAAATATTTAGATGGTTTAGATACAATTCAATTAGCTGCTATTGTAAGCGGTATGGCAAATATAGAGTATAAAAATGCGATGAGGGCAAAAGAAAATATATTTGGGATGAATAATGAAGATGATGTTATAAAAATCAAGGCAGATGAACTAAATGACGAGGTTATGCAATATTCCGATAATATTGCTGAAATAAATCCAAATATTAAGCTCGGAGTTAACGATAAGGCTATAAATCATATTTATGAATGGGCAAAATTAAACTCCCAAAATAAAAACAGTGTAGAAAATTGGAAATCACTTTATAAAGGAGAATTAAAAGAAACAATTCGAGATGAAGGTTCTTTATTTAAAGAAATTGTTATGACTGTAGATTTAGCGAAACAAATGATAAGTATATGTGAAGCAGGTGTTCAATATGCTGAAAGTGATACAGATAAAAATTATTATAAAAACTTAAAAAATAAACTTTACGATGTTATAACTTTGCTTCAAAAAGAGCCTGTAATTGAAAATTAAGAAAGCTGTTTTATGATATAATCTATTTATGAGATTAAAAAGATTAGGGCTGAAACAATATAGAAATTGCGATAATGTGGAGCTCTGTTTCCCTACTCGCAAAACTTTGATTATAGGAAAAAATGCTCAGGGTAAAACAAATATCTTAGAGAGTATTTTTTTTCTTTCAGATTTAAAGAGCCCCAGAACTTCTACTATTGCGGATTTAATAAAGTTCCACTCTTCAGAATTTGAAATAAATGCTCAAGTTGAGAAAAATGAAACTGATATTGAGCTTGATTATATGTATACAGCAGATAAAAAAAGAGAACTAAAGGTTAATAAAGTTAAAACTACGCCCAAAAATTTTAAATCAATAGTAAAGACTGTTTTATTTTCAACAAAGGATATGCTTTTATTAAGAGGCTCCCCCGAAGACAGACGAAATTGGCTTGATAGAGCTATTACGCAGATCTATCCTGCTTATGATGAAAGGTTATCAAAATATGATAAAATCAGGATTCAAAAAAATAATCTCTTAAAAAATGAAATTATAGACGAAACGCTATATGATATTTATAATGAACAACTTGTAATAACAGGTGCCAATATTATATTTTTAAGAAAAAAATTTCTAAAAGAACTCGAGAGAATTGCAACAGAAAAACATAGAGTAATAAGCGAATCAGAAGACTTTACAATAAATTACAGCTGTCCGAAAAATGAAGTAGAAGACATATCAGAATTTTTAAAGCAAGAATTAATTAACAGAAGAAAAGAAGAATTTGCACGCAGACAATCTTGCGTAGGACCGCACAGAGATGATATTGAATTTTATATAAACGGCGCAGATGCAACAAAATTTGCCTCTCAAGGTCAGCAAAGAACAGTTGTCCTTTCATTAAAACTATCAGAATTAGAAATAATAAAAGAAAAAACGGGATTTTATCCGATTTTACTATTGGATGATGTATTAGCAGAACTTGATGATAAACGTCAAAATTATTTATTAAAATCAATTGACAAAAATACTCAAACAATAATAACATCTGTTGATACAATATTATTTGAACAAGAATTTTTAAAAGATGTTACAATATATAATATTGAAAACGGAACTGTAAAAAATCAGGTACAAGTATAAGGAGAAATATATGATACTGGTAACGGGCGGAGCCGGATATATCGGGAGTCATTTAGTTATGGCTTTATTAGAAAAAGGTGAGGATGTTATAATTTTTGACAGTCTTGAATTAGGTCATATAGAAACAGTAGAAACTCTAAAAAAATACGGAAATCTGAAATTCATAAAAGGTAACTTGAAAAATCTTGATGATATACGTGGTGTATTTATGTCAAATAAAAATATAGAGGCTGTTGTTCATTTTGCTGCGTATTCACAAGTGGCCGAGAGTGTAAAAAATCCTCAGAAGTATTATTATAATAATGTGTACGGAACTTTAAACCTGCTAAATGCAATGCTTGAATTCGGTGTAAAAAGAATAGTATTTTCTTCAACTGCTGCAACATATGGTGAACCTGTTTATACACCAATAGATGAACAACATTCTCAAAATCCGATAAATCCGTATGGAATGTCTAAATTATTTATAGAAAGAATTATGGATGATTATGATAAAGCATACGGTTTAAAATCTGTTCGTCTGAGATATTTTAATGTTGCAGGAGCAGATTCCAAATCAAGAATCGGAGAATGGCATGATCCTGAAACTCACTTAATTCCAAATGTATTAAAAGCAACAAAAGATAAAACTTTTAAAATGTACGGAACGGATTATGATACAAAAGACGGAACGTGTATCAGAGATTATATTAACGTAGAAGATTTAGCAGAAGCTCATATTAAAGCACTTGAATATTTACAAAACGGTGGTGATACAAATTTCTTTAACTTAGGAACAAAAAGCGGAAATAGTGTAAAAGAAGTATTTGCAATTTGCGAAACCGTAAAGGGAACTGACATCCCGCTTGAATTATGTCCCCGCAGAGAAGGCGATCCTGCTGTTCTTGTTGCTGATAATACAAAAGCTCAAAATGTTTTAAATTGGGCTCCGAAAAATAATTTGGAATATAGTATAAAAACGGCTTTTGAGTGGGAAAAAGTATTTAATTAGAAGCAATTATATGCCGGTTATAACAAAACTTTTCTCCTTCCGAAGATGAATACGTATTTTATACGGCAAAATTAATTATAATTTATTGTAATTCCGCAGACGTTTCCGTCTGTATCAATCTCAATTACCATAAATGTGGAGCCGGATTCAGGGTCATAAATAGTTACCGATAAATTATATTGACTGTAATGGATCATTTTATATTTTTTATTATCTGAATATTGATATAATACAACTGTGTCAATACTCTTTTTATCAGGTTTTGTAATAATAGCTGCTTTTACGTGCCCTGATTGATCTTTATAACGTGTTTCTATATTTCCGTCAAATTGGTTAATTCCACCATCTTCTATATCCCACTGCTCTGAAAAAATGAACTTTTCAATCGCGGAAACAACATTTATAGGATTCTTGAACTCTTGTTTAGGAAAAACATTACCAAAAGATTGAAGTCTTATCCTATTATTATTTCTGTCAACTTGGACAAGAGCAACTGTGTTTCCGTCATTATCTTTATATTTTATATTTTGTACATTTTGTTCTTGAATATTCGGGAATGTAGAAGATTTAAAACTTGATAAACAAAATAAATCTTCATATGTATCAGGATTTATGTCGATGTTATTTAAATAATTTAAAAATTCACTTGCTGTATCATTGATAAATTTATCATACAAATTATTACAATAATCTCTTTTATCTAACTCGGAAATTACACTATTAACTGCACTGTTAACATCTAAATTATCGTAATATTTGTTTTCAATACTAAACAGGTCAGTCTTTGCCAAATCAGCCATTAAGCACTCCTAAATTATTCTTAATACTACGCCTCTGCTTTTATTTACTAATCAACTCAAATAGTTTCTTTTGATATATCTATTAACGGCAATAATTTTAAAAACTTTAGGAAAAATTAAAAATTTTATACAAATTGTTACATAATTTAATAAATGAGTTTTTATGTAAAGATTTGTAAATTTTATAAAAAAATAAAAAAAAAACTAGCAAAAAAAGTTTTTACGTTTTTTAATGCATGTATGTAGGTATAAAAAATTACGTTAAAAAGGAGTATATACGTATGAACATTATGAAGACAAACATGTTGTTATTAGACAACAAAATTATGAAAGAAGAAGGTGAAAAGCAAACACAAACAGTTAGTCTAGCACCTGTTAGTTCTAAAGAACAATCTCAATCAGGAATGAGAGCTTTGATGTTTCAAGGCATGAAAAACTTAATGGCAGACCCTGAATTAGCTCAAGAAGTTGGGGTAAAAGGAGAAAATGACGGTAATGTGAATGAAAATAATGATGGTGCAAAAAAATATGTAGCACCATTTTCTTCTAATATAGCTTTTCAAGGGAAATTCAAGACCATGACAGCTGCAGGAATGTTAGCATTAGCAGCAGCATTAACATCTTGTGAAAAATATGTTGTAAACCAACCGCCTGCTGAAAATAAAACAGAAGTTACAGTAACAGTAACTAATGAAAACAGCATGGATGCAATTATAAGCATGATGCAAAACTACTTTACACAAGCATTATTGCAAGGTCAAATGAACTATGAGTTATGGCAAAAGTACATGGAAGATACAGAAGCATGGCGTAAACAAGTAGATTCAAAATTTGATAGTATTGCTTTAATCCTTAAAGCAATCGAAGGTCAAATGATTGATGCAAACGGCAAACTTGATGAAAGCAACGCGATTACACAATCAATACTTTCTATGTTAGAAAATAAAGGTTATTCTCATAGTGAAGCAATTAAACTAATTCTTCAAGGCATGGACAAAGTTATCGAAGCATTAGGCTTGATACATAATGACCTCGGTGTATTAATTGCACAAGGTGAAGCTGCTGCAGAAGAAAGAGCATTACAATCAGATATGTTATACAACATCATGGTAACAGGTCAGGCAACAAAAGAAGGTATTGATGCATTAAATTCACAAATGGATAAAACAACAAACAAATTTATAGAAATTGCTCAAGGCTTCTCTGCTCAATTAAACCAAATCGGAGCAAATATAACTGATGCTATCGGATATTTGGCAGAACAAAACAAATGTACAAGAGAGCAGGTAATTAAATCATTACAAGCTTTAGGTATAAAAATTGATAACAATACGGCTGCTCAATACATTACAAGCGGTATGTTATCAGGCCAATTAGCTGCTATTCAACACGAACTTCAAAGACAAACAAAAGAAATTCAAGAAGCAAGAAAAGATATGTCAGACTTGAAAGCTTATGCAAAAGAAGTTCTTGATATAACAAAGAGCATTGAAGGCAGAATTGGCGTATTTATGGAAGACTTTAATACATTTGCAACACAAGCAAATGAGGCTTGGACAAATCTACAAGCTCTTGCAAGTAAAGCAAATGTTTCATTAGAAGAAATAAAAGCAGCTCAAAAAACATATATCAAACAAATGGAACAATTGAAGGGTATTGCGCTTCAAATTTCTAAAGATGTTAAATCTATAGATAAAAATACAGTTAAAACAAGAGAAGATTTACTGGCTGCGCTTGGTATTCAAACTGTAGTTTTAGACAGAGCTCTTCAATTCCTTGGATACACAGTTGCTGAATATTCAACATGGAATGCTGACAGAATTATAAACGCATTCAACAAAGCTATTGACGGTCAAAATCAATTAATTGATAAAAATGGCCAAAAACTTGATGAAATATCAGATAAAATATCTAAAATATTAGACAATACAGATTTAGATAAATCAGCAAAATTAGACGAAATTATAAAACTATTACAAGGTATAGATGCTAAATTATCTGCTTTCGTAGAAGATTGGGCTAATGCAAGAGACGCATTATTTGCAAAACTGGGTCAACTTCAATCAGATGTAACAAATATTCTAAAAGAAGAAAAATTCCAATCAGAACAAATGGCTACATTAAGAGGTGATATTCAGGGTATTGCAAAAGATCTGAAAACAAGTACTTCATATCTTGAAAAAATTTATGAAAAGATTCAAAATAATGAACCATTGACAAAAGAAGATATGGAAGAAATTGCTAAAAGATATAATACCAGCCTGCAAGCTTCTTTGGGTGAAATTACTGCTCTTATAAAAGAAAATATTAAACTTGAAAAAGGACAAGCAGAAAAACTTGACTCAATAGATGCAAAATTAGCAAATTTAGGTACAATAAGCGCCAGCATATTAGCTAAATTACAAAATCTTGATTTAAGCAAACTTGATACAATTATTGATCAAATTGATGCATTAACAACTGTAGTTAAGAATCTGGCTGCCAACTTTGATAATTATGCTAAACTGGCTCTTAAAGCTTATCAAGATGAAGTTAAAATTTTGAACGGCATATCTGAAAAGCTTGATAGCACATTATCAAAAATAAATTCATTAATTGTTGAAGTTAAGAGAGCAAACATCAAACTCGGCTCAATTGACACTAACTTGACATTATTAATGAATGAAGTTAAAACATTACAAAACAAACTTGGCAGAACTATAACACCTGAAGAATTGGATAGTATTCTTTCTAAGCATGATGCAGATAATCAAGCATTCTATGCAGACTTAATTAAGAATGTTAAGATTAATCCTGCTGATTACAGTTCACTGGAAGCATACTTAAAAGCAATCTATGATGTCTTAGTAACAGGTCAAAAAGAAACAAATGACAACATTATTAAAATATTTGAATGGTTAAAAAATCATCCTGATAGAGCACAAGACATCATTGATGCAATTAACAACAAAGAATTTAATGTAGTTGTTACTTGTGATTGCGACTGCAAAAACAATGATAAATTTGTTGACGAAGGTGAAATTGGTATCATCAAATAGTCAGTAACATTCGATAAATGCGAGTGTATATTGGGTATATAAAA
>CAMORE010000006.1 GCA_946623365.1 uncultured Acinetobacter sp. | reverse complement strand
TGTCTTTTAGTGCCATAATTAACCCCTTTCTACAATTAAATTTGAGTAAATATCATCAGGTTTTTCAGGATCGATTAAAAAATCTTTCATAAAAAGGTATAGTATTCCGGCATCTTCACCATTTAGTTTTTTACAAATAACAGTATCCTTTTCAGAAAATCCAATTACCTGATAGTCACTTGTGTCATTACATTTTATGTTTCTTATAAGTTTGAGTTTATAAATACCATTTAATTCAATCATTGCTACCCTTTCTATTTTTCGTTATCTAATACAATTAATTTCCAACTTTTTGTTTCGCCATCATTATCAAATCTAAATTGATATTCATATTCATTGAATTTTACTAATATGTAATCGTAAACTCCGTATGCTGAACCGCATTCTAGTGGAGTAATATCTTCAGGTTTTGCGTTTACATATCCAAAACAATTTAATAATAATGCTGCTTTGTTTTTTAATAATTCTGCTTCTGTACTCATTTTTACCGCCTTTCGTTTACATACACATTAATGTCTCTGAATGTCATATATCTCAAGTTGTTTTGATAGTTTTGTATCATTCAGACACAATGTGAAAGAGGATTTGAGACTTACCTCAAACCCTCATAATATTTATATTTGTTTTTCTATGTAATAATTTGTCGGTGCGTGATTGTTAAAGTTCCACCGCAAGTCTTGATAAAAGTCGTGTGTATAATCGGTGTTTAGGTGCATAAACGGAGGTTTTAATAAATCCTTTTGTTCCTGCTGATGCGTGTATGAATTAATTGCTGTTGTAAGTTCGTTCCTGAACTTTGCTTTAAATTCCTCTAATGTTAATTCATACTTTTCATTATTATTTCGTCTGTTTTTTACAATTATCTTCATTTTTTTATCCTATCAAAAAATAATATTTAAATACTTCACAATTTTTATGAATTAATTTATAGGTATTTATGTGCAATATTTTTGAGTTCTGCACCGAGTTCAATTAATTTTGTAACTGCTTTTTTATGATTTTTTGAATTAAATACATCTATTGAATAAACTTTTCTAATTTTTACAGTCGCATTTCTTTCGTTATCATCCCAGATCAATTCGCCGACTTCTTTTTCAATTTCATCTTTATGTTCTTTTAGCTTTGCAAATATTTCTCTATTACGCATACTTAATTCTGATGCGACATATCCATTCTGAGTATTTATTGTTTGAATCATTTGCATTCCACTTACCTGAATTGTTATATACTGATAATGTTGATATTGTGCCTCTTTTATTTGCATATCAGGATATTCGCTTCCGTCACAGACTTCCCGATATAACTCCCACAGTTGATATTGGAGCATTTTTGTTTTTGTTCTTGTATTTACCGGAGGGCGTTTTGAAAGTTCAGGTTTTAAAAGGCATTTAAACTCTGTTTTACCATTTTTTAAACAGGGTTTAAAAATAAAAATTCCGCAGATTTTTGAAAATCTTGTATTTAAACTTTCTGCTAATTTTAGAATTTCAACTTTTTCATTGTTAATAAACCAAAATACATAGCACTTTTGATTATCATTAAAAGCACCGAGTCCGTTACATAATCCATCAGCTGTTGGTGTCATCTGTGGAATAATGATGTGTAGTTCACGTTGAGAATAGCCTTTGAGTGCTGCTTTTATACACTCTTCATTATTCTCTTCAATAAATTTGGAGAAGTTGTCTTTTGATTTAACAGCTTCTTCTAATGTAATTTTTTCTGTCATAAAGACCTCCTTTATTTTGTTACAGTCACATTCATCGAATGGAAGCGAAGCAAAATAAAGTCTTTTTTGTTATTTCGTATCATTCGGACACAATTACCAGCCCTTGCCATCAAGTCCACGTTTATATCGTTCTTCATTTGCACTTAAAAAATTATTATCGTGTTCTTTAAATAATTTGAGATATTTTTCTCTTGTTTTAGGATTTTTTGTTTTTTCAATTTGTCTTTGTGCTTTGTGTAATTCATTGTAGGAACGATTATAAAAACTGTTTAATTGTCCGTCAGTCATACTTTTTATGTCTTTTGTTGTTTGTTTGCCTCTGACATTATGCTTTTCATTAATTCCTAGATAATATGCTTGAGACCTTATATCCAATCGAGAACGTGCATCATTCAGAACAGCAGTTTGCTTATCAATAGCTTCCCATTTTTCATTAACTTTGGGATCCGTATCTTTCATTGCTTTAAATTCATCCACCATTTTTGAAAGTTTTTGTTGTTCATACAAAACTTTTGCTTGTTCTTTATTTAATTGATTTTTAGCACTAATTAATGCCCGATTTAATTCTTCATCAGTCATTTTAGAATATTTTTCCTGATAGATATCATTTATGCTGCGAAGTCTAACTTCATTATTTTTTATGGAAGCACCACCGCCTCCGCCAGATTTGCCACCGCCTGAACCACGACCGCCCATTTATTAGTCTCCTTTCATTTTAGGGATATCAATATCAATCCAATTCTTTTCGCTTGCACCCCAAGAGATTTTTCTGCCGGATTGTTTTGATAATTTCTTAACTACTTTGTCTATTTGTTTTCGACTTGAGGAACGAAGTTCTTGCCAATCGTAATCTTCCTCATAACGTGCATTAGATGGATTTTTCCATTTACCTAAATATCTAATTTGAACACTGACGGAATTTCCGTAATCTTCAACCCTGAAATCCGAACTTGAAATATATCCGTCTGATTCAACACCTCGCCTTAAATTATATTTAAGGTCTGAGACTGTGCTATCCATAGACATCTTCGCTTTTTTCTGTCTCGGTTTCTTTTCTTTCTTTTCGGGTTTTATTCCATTTTTAAGATTCTCGGCACGTTTTGCACGTGCTTTAGCAAGAGCATCAAGTCTTTTTTGTTTTGTATCTTCTGCTTTTTTGGCATCGAGATCCTTTATTCTTTCTTCAATATCGTGCATTGTTTTTACACGTTGCTCAACAGTATAAGCAGGATTTCCTGAGATACTGTTATAAAGATTTACTAATTCTTCTTTGTTCATTCCATCTCTAATTGGAGTTTTGGCAGCACCACCGCCACCGCCACGACTTCCGCCAGAACCACGACCACCCATGTTACACTCCTTTCTTGTTAAATTTGTTCATGTACGGCTCAAACCAACGAATATTTTTATACCCGTCTAAGTCAGCCAACTTGTTTCCATAAATCAAAATAGAAGAAGGTTCAAGTTGTTGTAACATTTCTTCAAAACCTTTCATAAAGAGGATTTGAGATTCTTTATGATTCAAAACTCCGACAGTTCCAACTGCAACAGTTGAATGTTTTGGAATTCCTAAAAAGCAATATTTGAAACTTTCTTCTGTCGACCAACTAACGGAAGGAATAACTTTTATTCCGTGAAGCTGCCAATACGCAGCACACCATCTGTTTCTATATACTTGCCATAATTGGAATGCTTGAGGGTAATTTGTGTACATAGAAAAGTCCGGGGACAAAGCTCCGTTATATTTTTTTAATTCTTCTATTTGAGAGTCAGCATTCTTCCAGCATCTTTCAAAGCGATAATCATCTAAAAAGAAGTGTGCAGTTCCTTTTCTGTTTTTATCGACTCGGTACGGAATAAGTGTATTTACTTCTAAATTATCAGCCTTAATATCAGGTATTCCATACTTATTTGAGGATGGGAAGAAGCCTTTTTCAACATTTTGTACATTTAAAATATCACGCCAATACATTATTCCTCCTAGATGTTCCTGAGTCTTTGAGTTTCTTCTAGTAAATAATGTGCAAATGTTTCTATTGCTGATACACCCTGCTCAAAACAATAATCATCGAGTTCATTTGGGGTAAGTTTAATTTTTTGTTTTAATCTGTAGAGACTATCTATTGCTGGCTGTGTAAATTTTGCCAAGTTCTCATATAGCTTTGTTATTGAAGATGGAACTTTCTTTTGGATTAATTTAACAACAAAGGGTTGGATTAAAAGCCAAATAATACTGTTTTTCCAATTGCTAATTAACACTAATAAATTCATAGTAATTTCCTTTCTTTTTTAATATGTACTTGCCTTGCTGAAGCTTCTGCTTATACCACGCAATTTTGTTGCGTAAGTATCCGCCAATGCGTTCAACTTGCAAATTGGGTAAATATGAAATGTATATAATATCGACTTTGCCTTCAGGTTTTTGCCTTTTTCTGTCAAATTCGTAATGAGTAAATACTTGTTTTTCATTAATCAAAATGCCGTATTTATTTGATAAATAAGCGGACATACAACACAAAGATTCTATTTGTTGCTGCGTTAAGGGACAAGCTGATTCTTTTTTATTCTCGGTAAATCCTTTCATTCCGCAAGCAGATATCCCTATGCATCCTGTGTTACCACCTCCGCAATGGCGAGCATAAATCCCGTCTTGGCAGTTTATATTATCTTCAGGAGCATAACTTCCGGCATAAATTTTTCCGTCTTTATCAACGCAGAAATGATATGAATCCAAGTCTTTGTTACAGGGGTAATTGTTTCCTCCAGTCCAATGGAGGCATATTTTTGAGAGTGATGTCATAAATCCTCCTATAATAATTGAGATACGATTACATATTTGTATTCGCCCAAACCATATCCGTTGGACGGGAATACTTTAACATTTGGGAGACGGACTGTGTTGTTGCTTTCATCATAGACAAACTTTCCACATTCGCCATTATTTGTGTTCATAGTTTGCCAATTTGATTCTGTAGTCATAAATTCGGGTGGGTTATGTATAATTCTATTCCCTGCTTCATAACGACTCGCAGTAGTTTCAGTTTCCATCATCGGATCAACATAAACTGGAACGTAATTGAAACTTTGACTTTTTAGTTTCCAATCAGAACCTGTGTATTGAATTCCGTTAGAATTATATAGTGGCGAATTTGACGAGAGATTAGTAGTTTTTGAATATATGTAACAGTCATCACCTAAAAATCCTGCTGCTCGCCAACAATAGAGAGTTTCATTATTTGAGTTATAAAAATCTTTCATTTTATTTACAAAATCAATAAAATTCTCTGTCGGTTGAATTACCGAACCGTCACATAACGCAGCATTCTTATCGGTTATCGGAAATGCAGAAGTTAGAAGTTGTCCGAGTGGTTTTGGCTGAATCAATTCGAGGTTTGCCTTTTTATCAAGCATTCCGTAAATTTCACCCATTGGAAGTGTAAATGTTTCATTTGTAGTATTAATTGTAAAATATGGAGAATGTCCTTTATATTCATATAATGCAGTTACACGTTCGGAATTTGCGGACTCTACAATTTTTACACCAAGTTTTGATTTATAACATGGAATATACAAGCAGGGAATATAAATAAGCTCATCACCAAAGTAAACTCTGAATTCACTTAAATCAACTTTGCCTTTAAAGTGTCCGCCAGACCACGCCCATTTTGATATAACACCGATTGTAAAATTACTTTCGGGAACTTTATACCAATAATCATTATATCGATCATCATTAGCTTCGACAGTTTGTCCGTTTGCTGATGCTTTGATATAGAAACCTTTTGTTTCATCAAAGCCACCCTCAACAGTTACAATATCACCAGTCTGATATGATAGTTGTTCCGTATTCATAAATACGTTTTGCCCTGAACCGGAAGAATTTTGAACGTAGTTATACATTGTAAATCTGCCATTGTATTCGGCTTGAAAAACCATACCTCCGGCTTCGTAAGTTCCGACTAAATGATGTGAACTTACAAAGCACTCATCGGTTGCAATAAATTTAACTCTGACTTTGTAATTTTGTTTTGTTAAAGGTAAATGACAATTTGCTAAAACATAGTCATCATCATTTATAAATTCAGCAATACCACCACTAATAGTTGGAGTGCCGTGGATAGTAAAATCGTGCGGAAATGGTAAGTCCGTTGTTAATACAGTTTTGACATTGTTTCTTATTGCAAGTAGTTGTGCATAGCCTGTCGGATCCGATGAAGTTTCCCCGGTCAAATACATTTTTGATGAGTTCAACTTATCTTCTCCGGCAACACTTAAATTTGAAAGTGATTTGTTTGCAATATCATTTGGTAGATAATCGTAAGAAACAATAGAGTTTGCATTTAAAGGAGCATAGCCGTTTGCTTGTCCCTTTTCTGATTTTAATTGGTAATTCGGCAGAGAATTACTGATATTTGTTACACTCTGCTTTGTTGCATAAGTATCGACAATATTATTGCCGGCACCATCGCAAGTCGCATTACCGATTAAATTCCCGATAAATTGCAATGCTCTTAATATTCCTCCCTGCATTGTGATTTGGGAGTCGCATTTAAGATTTGCCATATCATTGGATTTTACACCCATTAAATGTAATAAATTTGTTGTGTCATTAACGACATCACTTTTGGAGGCTTTGGTTACACCATCGCCTGTTCCCATGTACAGTTCATGCGAATCTTCGCACCACAATGGTGTCCCCGAAGGAGCGGACTGTGGTAAGTCCGCTTTATTCCCTCGTTTAAACTTAATACTAGTTGAGGACATTTTAGAACGTACCTCCATCGAATGTGTCGGTATATTCTACTGCTGTTCCTGCTGCATTTACACAGAGAAGTTTTCCTGCACTATTAGTGTAAGAACTTGGTGTGTCGCTTAAGCCAAGAAGAGTTGTAACAATGGTCGGTTTGTTGCCGATATTTTCCCAAGTTACAGATACATCCAAATCTTCCAATTCAGATAATTTTACCCAAGCAGTACCGCTATAAATGTATTCAGCACCGCCTGAAGCAACTGTTTCGTCATCAGATGCATCAATTACAAATGCGTGTAATCCGGCAAATGGAGTCAAAGCATCTCTTGCATCAATATCAGCAACAACTTCTGCTTCTTTGAAAGATGACGGAATCAAAGTTGACGGAATCTTGCCGTTTGAATCCAAAGCAACAAGTTTGCCGGAAGTTGTTCCTGTTTGTGCTGTAATTCTTGCATCAACAGAATCGTTAAAGTTCGTAAAATCTGATGCAGAGTGGGTGTGTGTAGAAGATGCTTTTCCTGCGAGTGCTGTTGTCAATTCTGTAAAATTAGCAAATTCGGTTGGAGCTGCTTCTGCACCATTACCGACATAAAATCTCTTTGTATCGGTTGTGTACAAGATTTCACCCAAGGCAGGATGAGCTGGTAAGTTTGTGGACAAACCACGTTTGATTTTGATTGTTCCCATAGATTTTTCCTTTCTTTATTTGGGGTATTAACTAAAAGTCACCGGCATCAATATTCTCTGCGTTATCAACAATGCCGTTGTTGTTTTGGTCATAGATGTTGGCATTCATTATTCTTTGAGAATTTCCGTCAGGTAAATCCAACTCGACATCTTCATCGGTAAATCTGCCACCATCCACAACTTCGCAAGTGTCTACTATGCCTGTGTTGGTTGTATCGTATATTCTTATTGCCATTAAATCAGGGTGTTTATGGCTTCGGATTGATTCTAATAATTGCTCCAAAGTACAGAGTTGAATATTAGGATCTATTTTTAAAATAAGTGCATTCGGGTTTATTCCTGTTAATTGGATTTTCATCCATATATCTTTAAATCCGGCTTGTTCTTCTCTCGGTTTATATGTTTCAGGCTGTTTTGATACAAGAATTAAATTATCCTCGGAATCAAAAATCCCAGCTTCTCGGATATAAAAACCTCCGACATCGAAAGGAATTCTTGCACGTGCTGTCAGCTCATCAACAGCAGAAATCTCTGCTCTGAATGTTTCGTTTACAAGTTCCGTTTGATTTACAGTCGGTTCATAATAATCACCATTGCCGTCACCGATAGCAATATATTTTAAATCTATTTTTCTGCCCGTTTGTAAGGCTTCGTTTATTTTTTCGATTCCGATATCTGTTACAACAGAATAAAAAAGTTGTTCTTCAGATGCTGTCATACGGTCACCTCCTCGCTTGTTGAAATCCATGAGGCTATTCCGTAATAGGATGTGCGGAATAATTCAATCGTGAGTTTTTCTAACCACGAACGGACATTTTTATGTGCATTGATAATATTTACAATCTGCTGCTCTAAATCTGAATCAAAAACCTCCTGAACCTCAACAAAAACTCGGAACATAAACGGCTCGCCTTGATATTCAAACCATTCCTCCAAGTTACAGTTTAGATTCAACGCACTCAAAGCACTTATTATCGCAAACTTTGTGCCTTTGTATTTATGCAGTTTTATTGCTTTTTTTAATAATGCACGTTTTTCCTGTTCATTCTTACAAAATATCCAACCCTCTTCCCCTGTTATGTGATATTGTTCTGCCAAGTGCGGCAGAGCATCAGACGGCAGGGTATCAATATTTGCAAGATTCAAAACATCAAGATTTATTGCCGAAATCCTTTCAGCACAGATTTCATCAAATATTTTTAAATTTGTATCATTAATTTGTGCAAGACTATTCATCAGCGAAACCTCCGATTGATATGTTGTAATTCTTGAGTTCCGCCCATTGATGAGTCTGAACGATTATATCCTGTGGTGCATTTAATCTGACTTTATACACACCATATATGCTGTTTAATATGGCAATAATCTGAGTTTGAACGACATCTTTTCCTAACTTTTCGGAAAGAGTCAGTTTATATTCTTTCATTCTTGCCACAATAGTTGTATTAACTGAAGTTACATCGGCATCTTTAAAAAGCCAAATTGTTGCATCAATATTAAATTCTATGTTTTCAGGAGATATGACCTGAACATAATCCGTAAGAGGTCGAATCATATCGTCACTTAAATAGTTCTGAACGATATTTATAACTTCTTCCGTAGGATTTCCCTCATTCGTCAGAGGGTAAATATTAACGACACCGGGAGACGGACTTATAACTGCAACATCCGTTATAGATTGATGTGCTGATAAAGTATGGTATTCATAAGCACCGACACTTCCTGCATTTGAAAATTTTTCGGGAGCTTGTCTGATTCGTTCTCTTAAATTGTCGGCTTCCTCATCATCAGCACCGCCACCTGAAACAGTTATATTCTCAACTTTTGATATGTAACTTAAAGGTGTAATTAAATTATTTATTGCACCGAGAACATAATTATTAGCTCCTGCTCCTGAAGTTTGGCAGACTGCTGCGACTGTAATCTCTGTCATTCCCGAAAGCAGAACAACATCTGCGGTAGTTTGGAAGATATAAAGTCCGTCTTTTGTTTCAACTTCAGTTCCCATCGGAATTGTAAAATCAAAATCCAATGCCTCATCAACAGAGAATTTTAGTGTTGTAACGGCATTGTCAGCCATCAGCTGTTCAACACCCATCGGCTCGCCTATATGCCTTAAAACATCAAGCGGAGCATAACTTAACAGATTCTTTTTTGCCGTTTCCTGAATATCCATACGAAGCACAGTTTCTCTGTAAGCTCCGACATCAATCATTAATTTTTCAATCTGTGCCGGTTGCAAAACTTTGCCTGATTTTTGTTCGTATAGTTCTGTCCACTCTTTCATAATCGTGTCAGGATCTCTTTGTATAAAATTCGGTTCGGGTAAATTTGTCATAATGTGACCTCTGCGGTTGCGGATATATTTGAGTCTTTCAAAGTCCATTCGACTTTTACTGTGATGTTTGTATTATCAATTTCTGCCGACACAGAATTGACCTTAATTCTTGTTTCCCAAAGATTTATTGCATCCGTTGTCTCTCGGATAATATTCGGAATTGCTTCGTTAACGGGGTAATCAACATATTTGTATAATTCTGAACCAAAAGTCGGTCTTTGCGGATCCGAGCCTTTTCTCGTCAGCAGAATTATTGCGATGCATTGATTGATATCATCGACTCCCTCGGCAACATCACCGATGGTATTTAATTTTACTTGCCAATCAACATAAGTGATTTCGTTTAATTTTGTCATTTTTACATTCCTTGTGCCGGAGCTGATGTCGGTCTTCCTTGGTTGCCTGTATGAGTGTGTCCGTTATATGTGTTTCTCATATCTTGCATTGAGGATTTTTTATCGGTAATGTCAGCATCGGATTTTATACCTTTTGTATTTTTCAGGTTTCCATCGTGTTCAATATCACCGATTAATTTCATTTTTTTAAATATTACTGTTAGTGTTTGTTCTTCTTTATTTGCGTGTACCGATGCTTCACAGTCGAGGTTAATTCCCATTTCTTTTTCGCTTTGTAATATCGGTTTATCTTCGGCAGAATATATTGCTCCGAGAATTACACCATCTTCTGAATTTTCATCCATAAGACAAGCAACTTGTTCGCCCACATCCGGCATTACATAAAATTTGTCTTTGAGGGTTTTGGTTTGAATAACAGGAAGCCAAAAGGATGTTGAATCATCATCACCAAAATTGACTCTTGCCAAGACATTTATTGCATCTATTTGCGAAACGATTCCAAACCTTAACACGATGTCACCTCGCAATATGTCTTGTAACCTGATATTCTGTCAAAAACGTGTCTTGCTTCAGTAATGTGATATCTGCCTGAAAAATGTCCGATTCCTTTGAGTTCAATATTTAATCCGGCAATTAAATACGGATTACCGACAAACTCAAGCGAACCTTCTATTTTTGTATCAGAATTATTTAACGCAGCATTCGCCTGAACAAGTGCTTGTTTTTTGCTTGTGCATCGGGTGGTAATTTTTAAGGTATCGCCCTTTACAACAGATTCGTTTTTAGCAGATGCCGTCAGAGTTTTCTTTTTCTTTGGATCGAAGTATGTAACCTGAACGGCTTTATATTTCTGACTTGTTTTCTCACGCAAGCTGATAGATAACAAATCAGATTTATAAAAGATTTGAGAAGTCTTTGCAGTTTTTAATTCTCGGACATTATAAAAAACAAGATTACCCTCTGCGACTTTGAAAATATATCCGTACTGTTCCGCAAGTTTAGTCAGGAATTTTAAATCCTGTTCTTTATCCTGTGTAATTCTATCAACTTTAATATCTTCAATATTGCCGACTAACTTTAACCCCTGTCTGTCAGCAATTTCCTTTGCAATTTGTTTAAGGGTTTTGTTTTCATAACCGACTGAATTATTTTGTCGTAGGGGTTTCTTTATTCCTGTCGCAAGTCCTTTTACAATAACCTCGTCAGGTGGTGCGGAATATTCAAGTTCATCAATTTCAAATGTTCCGCAGTTTAAAAGTTTTTCTGTTTGATAGCCGATATAGGCACGAAGAGAATCGCCCTTTGACGGAAGCCAAGAGGACTGCCATTGTTTGCCTGAATCTTCAAAGGTAATCTGTAATTCATCAGACTGTCCATGTTCATAGTCCGTATATTCGATATTCGTTACATACGGAGACACATCTTTTGTTATGTTTTTCTTTTCATAAAATAATTCAAAAACGGGTACTAGCATTGTTTATTTCTTCCAAGGGGGTAATTCAAATTTAATAGTTTCAGATTCATCTAAAATGGGAATCTTTAATTTAACACCGGCTGGTAATATCGGGGTTATTTCAACATTGGGATTTGCTTTTATAATTGCCTCATAAAGAGTCGGTGTATTATAAAAATGGTGCGATATCAAATCCCATCTATCGTTATCTTTTGTAACGTATGAATAAAATTCCGTCACGCTTTTTTCTTAAATCCTTTCTGTTTATTTTTTTCTTCAGGTATTTTTCCTGCAAACTCTTTTAGTTTTACTTCTAGTTGAATAGAGATAACATCTCCTTTTGCACTTGTTTGTTCGGTAGATTCTTTTATTTGTTCAATAACAAATATTCCGACATACTCGCCATTACCTTTTATAAATTTAAGAGGAGAGGCTTTATCTGCTGCGTTTTTCAGTTTTTTAATTTCATCTTCTGGAATACAAAATGATTGATGGAAATGTAAAACTAGTTCGTCTTCCTGTAAATTTTTGCCAAGGAACTGCAAGAGAGGTTTATTTTCAATACGTTCATGTTGGACATAATTATATGAGGTAGTTTCACTATGCCCATTAAAAGAAGGTATTATCTCAAAAACTATGTCTCCAAGCTGTGCAAACATTAGTATGCCAACCTCACTTTCCGTTCATTTTCTGCTTTTAATAATTTTAAAAGTTCATCTTTGTGTTGTTTAAGAAGTTGTTTAAAATCTTCTTTAGATCCTGTTCCGGTAATATTAATTGTCGGATTGTAATTTATGACAGAGGAATTTTTTAATTCTGAACGTATTGGAGTTTCTTGTGTTCTTTGTTGTTTATTAAATCCGGAAGTTGTCATAATTTCAGGTCTTTTACTAACTGCTTTTAATTGTGGTATCGGATTTATTTCAAACTTTGGAATTGCTCTAAAAGAAGGTCTTGCAATTACTTCCAAAGTTTTATTCATAGCTGACACAATCGGCTGTGGTTTCATTGTTGAGGCAACTGTCTCAATTATTTTTACTTTGTGTAAATCCTTTAATGGTCCTGATTTAGCAGGAGAGTGTGGTAAATGGTCTCGGATAATTTGTGCGTGTTTTCCAATTGCATCTCTTGTTTTGTTTACTGTAGATAAAATGCCGTTTGAAAGCATATCTCCAATTTTTTTGCCACATTCAAATACCTTTGTTATTAACTCGGTAATTTTTACAATAATATTAGCAATTGCTTTACCAAAACGAACACCCATTTTTTCGGCTGCTCCACCAGTATCTTCAACAGGTTTTAAAATCTTTTTAATCCAATCAATAACTGCTTTTATTGGAACAAGTATAGGGGATATAGCTTCGCCTATTCTTTTAAATAAAGGCATTAAAGGTGCGAGACCTTCACGAAGTCCCTGCCACACACCTTTAAAAAATGCTGTAATTGGTTTCCAAAATTTGTATATTAATAATGCAGCAGCTCCAATTGCTAATGCTATCCAACCAATTGGGGAAGTTAGCAGAGTTAGTGAAAATGTCCTAAAAGCAATTACAGCGTTTTTAATCATTCCCGGAATTCCCAAGAATCCGTTTTTAATTGCGTTCAGTCCTTTAATTGTAGCTGACGGAATTCCTTTGATAACTGCAACTGTCCAATCTTTAAAAGCGATAGTTGAATTCATTATATTTTTAGGGAAGTTTTTAAAGCCATTTAAAAAGTCATTAAAACCACTTTTAATACTTTTTCTCATTCCTGAATCAAGACTTTGTATATCAGATAAAAACGCACCTAAATATCCACCCTGTCCGTTCAAGAAACGGATATTAAAAGAACGTAACTGCAAAAATTGAAATAAATCACCGAGTAAGAATTTTATTTTAGGAGCAATTGCTCTTATTCCGTTAAGTGCTTGTCCGTATGCTCCGATAAATTTCCCGATAATCATTATTGCCGTACCAACACCAGTCAATAATAAGCCGAGACCAATTGTGCCAATTACTCCTGCAAATAGACCTTTTTGAAGAATAGGATTTTTATTTATTTTTGTTAGCCATTCATTTAATTTTTGAATCGGCTCGTGCAGATGTGGAAAAACTAACTCTTTCATATTGATTTTTAGGAGTTTAAATTGTTCGCTTGTAGTTTCAAGCATATGGTTAAAGTCTTCATCCATTACACCATTTGCATTCAAAGCAGATTCTTTAATCCGTCTATACTCATCAAGGTTTTGCATCATAGGTTTAAGGAAGTTCAGGTCTGTTTTATTCCTGAAAATTTCCGACACAGCGAATACATCACCGCCTGTGAGTTTGTTGATTAAAATTACCATCTCCTCAATAGGATCCTTATTCTCGGCAATAACTTTATTTAAGAAGTTCGGAAGGTTTACACCATATAATTCTTCAAATCTTCTGACAGCCATTGGCGAGGTTATACTTTGCAAAAAACTTTCAAAGTTTGTTGCTGCTTCTGCCGCAGAACCTGCACCTTTCATTGCAACTTGAAGAGCTGCACCTAATTGTGTGACGGCAGGGATTCCTTTCATTCCTAACATCGAAGCACCGGCAGTCAAAGACGGGAATGCAGCAGACATATCTTTTAATTCGAATCTGCCCTCTTTACCGGCTTGTGCCAAGATGTCCATTGTTTTACCCAAATCTTCAACATTTACTTTTAAGTTATCCGTAACTGCAAATGCTGTCTTTGAAATATCAACTATCTCTGCTTGTGCTGCAGTTGCCGTTCTGCCGATTACATTCATATAATCAAGAGCAGCTTCCGGAGCAATACCTGATGCAACTAGAACATTTAAACCTTCTGATATTTCACTTCTGAATTGGTTTGTATGTCGAGAAATATCACCAAGCCTTTTATCCATTTCTTCTAATTGTTTGGCGGACAGTTGCCCTACGTTGCCGAGTTCCCTTAGTCTATGCTCCATAGCAAAGGCTTCCGGGATTGCTTCTGTTATTCCGAGTTTATAAGCAGCACCCATTCCTGCAGCAGTAAAACCTGCACCAATTTTGGCAATACTTTGTCCGAGTTTATCAACTCTATCGGCAGTATCTTTAATTTTTTTCTGTAATCTATCAAACTCTGCATCTGATTTATTTACGGCTTCACGAATTACCCTCGACATTTTATCGAAGGCTACAAGAGTTAAGGATATACGCATCATTGTATCTAGCATTGATTTTCAATTTCCTCATTTCTTTTATTCGTGTATTTAATAGCCTGAGTACACCAATAGATAAGGACAGGAATTGGCATATTACAGATTTCTGAATATTGCCATCCTGTCACTTTAGAGAGATGAATTATGCTTTGGGAGTCGGGGAGTTGAACGGAACAACTGTTTCCCGATTTGTTTTTTCCACAGTCTGTTGTGCTGTGGTCTGAAACTTTCCCGACAGTTCAGCCTGAAGAGCTATTACATCTGATAAATCAAGTTCCAAGATGTCTTCATAAACAAGTTTTTGTCCGTCGATTTCAGTTAGTTCAGCAATTAAAGCATAAGGAATCTCTTCAGAAGTCTTTGCTTTTAATTGAGCCTGCAAAAGGTCATACCCTCTTCCCGGTCTTACTGTTGCAATTTTACCGGAGGGTAATGTAATGCTTTTCGTCATACTTAAGCTCCTATATTTCTTCTAAAATTACTTAAAATGTCTTTTGAGCCGACTTTATAAATGTTTTCAAGAACATCAATTTCAAAAATATCCTGTCCATTAACTACTAGCTTTGCATAGGTAACAGACATTTGTGTTTCATATTCTGCATTGTCTTGAGGTTTAATTGTTCCCATAGGGAATTCTTTAAAAGTTCCCATAATAAATGCAGTTGCCGGAACTTCTTCAATTTTTCCAAGTCCGTTATAAGTTTCTAATGATGCTCTAACCTGAATCATAGTTGAGGTGTAAGGATTAGCAGAATCTTGTAAAACTTCAGGATACAAAGAATTCCATTTAATTTTACATTCAAGTTTATCTATACCTGAAAAGAATTCAGCTGAACCAACCATCCCAAGTCCTTTGTGTTCAGACATTTTATGTTTTATTTGAGGTAATGTAACTTCCTCGGCACGACCTAATAAGTTAACACCATTCAAATAAACATTTGCGTTTGTTAGTTTGTTGATTTTAATTTTACTCATTTTCTGATTCCTTTTTGATATAATCCGCATTCACAGATTTGAACATCTGCATAATGCAAAATAACAATTTCCTGATTTATTGCCTGTATAAGAGGACATCTTCTTGTGTTTCTGCAAGTTTTACAGATATCGTGTTCATCGCAGAAAATTTCTAATTCTTCATTTTCGTTTATTTCTGCTCTCATGACGATCCTAATGACTTAAGTAGTTCTATATCTATGAAACTTTCAAAGCTGATTCTTTCTGCCGGAGTGGGAGGCATAAATTCAATATCAAAAACAAGATGTCCGTCAGCTATTTGAGTAACAGGGTTTTTGTCAGGATTATATGAACACTTTCCGTCAATAAGTGCGCCTCTTCCGATTAAACTTCTTATAAACGCATTAACAGATTCTGTTATTGAATCAATAAGTCCGTTATCAATCGGGAAGTCTATAAACTGCAACATTGAATATTCAACACTCTCGTGAATAATGTCAGCAGTTCTTCTTATATTTATAAAATTAGTAACACTTGTGGAACTAGGATATGCAGCCGAGCGGTTTCCCCAAGTTCTATATCCTGAACCTGAAGAATTAAATATAGTTACAATGCCGGCTTCGTTTAAGGTATTAACTTCACTTGTCGGATCGTTAAGCATTGATGTTAATTGTTTTTCAACACCGACAATTCCGTTGATTTCCGTATTTGAAGGAGACCAATGGTATCCTTTATCTATGTCTTTGGCAGCAATAACACCTGCGAGTCTTGATGAATATGGTTCTAAAACTGTTGAATCTGTCGCAGAGTTATAAACCTTTAAATGCGGATAACAAAGGATAATTCTATCTGAAGATGTATTAAAGTTAATTGTTCCTGTTGGACCTCTGCCTTTTATAGCATCTTGGACTGTTGTCCCGACAGGAGCATCAACAATACCAATAGCACGAATTTTATCGCATACAGTTTTTATTGCTGTGACTACTGCTGCATCTTCACAATAAACAGGAGCAATTATCATTTTCGGGAAATAACCGAATAATGAATAACTGTCTTCAAATGCTTTTAATCCTGTTCTTTTGCCTGTAACTGCATTAACTCCACCAATAATATCTGCCTTTGTTACAGCAGATACATTTTCGTGTATCGCAGGATCATAGACATTTATTACAATTACAATACCGGCACCTTGGTCAAAAATCGCTTCCAATGCTTGTGGAATTGTAAATCCGTCTTTTTTAGAACCAAAATATTTAACTGCATCAATTTCATTCAAAATCAATGTCGGTTCATTTACTGTTTTGAATTCAGCTTCGACATCTTGAATCGGAGCTGTTCCGACAAGACCGATTACAGCTGTTTTTACTGTTTTAATCGTTCTTGCACCTTTTTCAATTTCTATGGTTTCAACACCATGTAAGAAACTCGCAGGCATTATATTTCCTCCATTTCTTCTATACTTGGGGTAGTAAGTGTAAATTCTATTTCGTATTGCCATATACCATTTGTCTCTGATATAAAGGCTTCTTTTTGCGGAATCATTTTAGTGCATCCGTTGATTTTATATCCGCATAAATATTGTTTTACTCTGTCGAGGGTTTCGTATGCTCCTTTATTATTCCGGAGGTTACGAGTTACGACTGTTATTGCAAAGGATAAACCTTTTGTTTGTGAAATTATTCCGAGTGAATTTAAGTTTGTATAATTACCGCCTCTGTAATGAACGAGAACTGCACCTAACGGATGTAGTAATATAAATTCCTGTGGTTTTTCAGGGAATCCCTCAACTAAAAATTCAGGGAATTTACTTTTTAAATATAAGATTATTGAATTTTCAATCTCTCTAATACTCAAAGTTCATTACTCGCTTATTAAACAGTCTGTCCAATTCAGTTTTATTTGTTCTGTACTCTCCGGAGGAGCGAACATTGGTTTCCTCTTCTGTTTGAAGTGTTATTATTCCTTTTTTCAAATCTTCCAATGTTTTAATTGCATTTTTGTATGCTGCGGATATTGTTTCAGGAATCTCGGTATAAATCCTTCTTGAATAAAGACGATATATACTTAAATCAATTGCAATAACCTTTAACAAAGGAAAGTGGCTATTTAAGGGTAGTGTGTATTTTCCCCTCAAATAGCCATCGATAAGGGTAGAGGAGTAGAGAATAGCTTCATCGCAGACAACCATATCGACAGTTTCCTGTTCGGGGTTGTCATTAGTGAGCTGGATAAGAGAAGGTTTACCAATTTGTAATTCGATATTTTCGGGAGTACAGTATAGAGTCATTAAATTCCTCTAATAATTCTTATTACATCACCCTCTGCACCGGCATCGAGAGCATAACCATTTACGGCTTGGTTTTCTCCGGTAACAACTGCTCTTCCTGTTGCATCAGATGAAACTGTACTGCCGACAGTAATTGTCCCACCTGCTACTATAAGCAAAATACCAACAGTTGCTATTGGTGCGTATTGCCCTGATTCTGTTTCTACATCACATATTCCGTAAGACTTTTCTCCGGCTTTAGAGACTTTACCGTCAAAAGAAACGAATCTTTGTTTTGGTAAGTCTTCTGTAGCCAAAACAGAATCAATTAATAAGGGTTTATATAACTTATTTGCCATCTTCACCTCCTGTTTTTTCAGGATCGTTCGGTTTGTTTTGAGTTTTATTTGCGACTTCTTTTACGAGAGTCAAAACATCTTGCAGTTTAGCAGCTGCTTTTTCATCAAGTTCTATAATTTCCCCGATGTGTCTTACAACTCCATCGTGCAAAATGTTAGTGTTTTTAATTTTGTATTTTTTCAGTGCCACTAGTGACCTCCTTTTGGTGCATTAACATTAGAGATTAAATAACCTGCTTCAGGACCAACAAGGAATGGGGTGTAAATATCAGTTGCACGAATATAGCGGACTTTATTGCCCTCTTTTTCGTATTCATCAATTTGGAGTGCATCTTTTTTCCTAACTGTATAAGCAAATGCGGGATCGTATTCAGTTCTTGCATTCAAATGAGGAACAAATGCCAAGACGATATTATTACCCCATATTCTTTCAAATTGATTGTTTGCATTTGAGTAAATTGTTTTGCCAACAACAATATTTTCAATTTCAAAGAACTCTTTTAATAAATCCAGAGTAATAATTTTATTTGAAGTGCTTGCGATTAAACCTTTTAAAGATTCGTTTCTTTTCAATGATTCCCACACTTCTTGTCCCATTACTAATGTGTTAGGATCCTGGCCGATTTGACGAGCAACAGCATCTTTTGCATCATCAATTACACCAATAGGGTCTGAATCTTTATGTGTAAATTGGCTAGTACCTGATAAAGCAATTTTATTATTTGTCGGATATTTAGCAGGGTTCTGTGCCAAATCAGCACATTGTTTTTCAAGTTTTAAGTGTAATCCCTGAGTAACAACATTTGTTGCGTGTACTTGCAGTTTGATTTTACGAGCTTCCTCTTCTTCACGATAATCAATCGGATAAGCCAAGTCGTGTTCAGTTAGGGTAGTTGTATGCTTTTTGAATCCTTGAGGACTAATTACATTTGAATTAGCTCTAATTGCACGTTCTGTGTCATAGATTTGGAATGCTTCTTTGTTGAATTCAAAGATATCGATTTTTTCCAAATCAGAGTGTATTGTAGGAAACAGATTCTCGGCAATAAATGAGTTATTGCTGTAACCACGTGCAACCTCGGATAAATAGGCATTAATGCGTAATTCTTCTAAGCGACCCATTTATACCTCCTTAATCTTTAATAGTGCTTCACGAAATGAGATATTTTCTTCTTTTGCAATTGTTTGTGCCTGATTAAATATCTCAAGACTTTCTTCATCTGCATCAGCATATTTTAGTTCTTCATCTGATTTCTTTTTTGCATTTTTTTGTGCAATTTCATCAAATTCAACTTGTTTCGGTAATGCAGAGATAAAGTTTTTAAACTGGTCAATGCTGTTAGAGGACTCGTCAAATTTTTTCACATTGTCCAAGTCCTGTAAAATAGATAAAACAGCATCTTTATTCGCAGGTGTTAAAATACCGGCAGAGATTTGAGAATCAATAAACTCATTGAAGTCTTTATCTCTAATAGTTGTTTTTAGTTCCTGTAATTCTTTTGCAATTTCGTCTTTGTTAGCTGCTTCGTCTTTGAATTTAGCAAGCTCAACATTTAGATTCTTAACCTGATTTTTTAAATCCTTAATGGTTTCTTTGTTTTGAGCCTTTTCTTTAAAATCAGCAACTTGTTTTTTTAAATCTTGAATAGTATTTTTCAACTCTTCTATATTTTCAGTATCATCTTCCTCTTCGGTTTGTGTTTCAAAGATATAGACTTCTGATTCGCCCTCTTTGAATTCAACCGGCTGCATTCCTTTAACTTGCGGAATGCTTGCTCCCAAGAAAGAAACAGCCTTTAAATATGGCTTTTTACCTTCAAGTTCTCTGTATATTTCAACAGATATCTTTTTGTATTTACCCTGATTAACGAATTCTTTTAAATCGTCTGATAAATCTTTAAAAGAAGCTTTCAACATTCCGTTTTCTTCTTTTAGTTTATCAACCCAACCATAAGCAGGACCTTTTTGCTCATGGTCCAATGTAATAGGAGCTTCGCAAAAACTCGGATCATAATTCTTAGCAAGTTCCTGCACTTCCTCTTTTGTAAATTTGCCTTGCGGATAGTTTCCGGCTTTAAATACCTCAAAATATTTCATAAAAACAAAATCCTTTCTCTATGGGGTAATATGTTTTTCTCTTTGCAGTATAAGATGTTTTTTTGTTCCGTTTCAACTTGCAATTGCAAGTGATTTTTTCACTTGCTGTCGCAAGTTGATTTAGAAGAAAAAATAGAGTTATCTTGAAAAAAGAAAAAGGCGTATGCCTCTTTTTTCTTTCCAACAAGAAAGGATTATATAAATGGACATATCGTTAATGTTAAAACTATTTGAGAGCATCGGTTTTCCTGCTGTTATTTTTACAATTTGGTACATCTATCACAATGCTCAAGTAAAAACCTTTGAGAATATTATCTCTAATAACTTTGAGATATTAAAAGATTTGGTTGAAACCAATCAATACAATGCAACAGTTATGTCTCGTATTGAAAGTAAAATTGACGGCAACCTCTGGTGTCCTATTTTAAAAAAGGAGATTAAAACTGCATGAATGTTGAAAGAATACAATTTAAAGGACAATTGGCAGAAGCCAAATCAAAATACAAAAATCTTGATACGGAAGCTGCCGGATTAATCATATTACTCCGTTCATTGCTTAACCCCTTTGAAGAGGACACCACTAAAATTGACATCGATAAAATAGCTGTGCAAACTGCAAGACTTCAAAGTATTGTATTTGAACTTCGTTTACTTAAAGACAAAATTGACAAGCTGGAGGCATATTTTGGTTAAGAACGAAATAATACTTGCAAACGCAGAACGATTTTACGTTCTTGACAGAATGACTGTAAAAGAAGTCGCAGAACAGATTGGTGTCAATGAAAGAACCGTAAGAAGATGGAAAAAAGAACACAATTGGGATGTTAAAAAAGACCAATACTACAGCACTACTTCTCTCTTTCACAAAGAAATGTACAATTTTGCTAGGAAATTAATGAATTCTATTGAATACGATATGGACAATGGAAATGAAATTAATTCCAGCAGATTGTACACTTTCACAAAAATGCTTCCTCTTATAACCAAAATAAAAGATTATGAGGAAAATATTAAACACGAAAACAAAGCAAATAATCCGGAAGGAATTACTCCGGACTTTGTTAAATTAATCGAAACTGAAATATTAGGTATGAAACCAAGTGAAGAATAACTACTTTTTACCCTACCAACAACGATGGCTTGATGATAAATCAAAAATAAAGATTTGGGAAAAATCAAGACGTATCGGAGCTACATACGTTCAAAGCTACGAAGATGTGAGAGACTGCGTAAACAGGCAAGTCCCTGCCGTTTGGTTTTCTTCTGCTGATGAGTCTGCTGCTAGGGAGTATATTGATTACTGCGAGATGTGGGTAAAAATATTCCACGCAACTGCAAAGAGAATGGGCGAAGTAATTATTGATAATGACAAAGACATAAAAGCCTACGTTATTCAATTTTCAAACGGAACAAAAATACACGCACTTTCATCAAACCCCAAAGGATTCCGTTCTAAAGGTGGCAAAGTTGTCTTAGATGAATTCGCTTTCCATAGTAATCCTGAAGAACTGTGGAAAGCTGCTCGCCCATGTATAACTTGGGGATATCCTTTAAGAATTTTATCTACTCATAATGGGCAGAATTGCTTGTATTACAAATTTATCGACCAAGTCACAAAAGGTAAACTGAAATGGAGTCACCATAAAACTCCGATTCAGCTTGCTGTGGCTGAAGGTCTAGTTGATAGAATCTATCAAAGAGAAACAACTTCTGAAGAACAACAGGAATGGATGAAAAATGAAGAAGATAACTGTTTTGATGAGTACACTTGGCAACAAGAATATTGCTGCATAGCAGTAGACGAAGCTTGTGCCTTTTTACCCTATGATTTAATTGCCACTTGTGAATTAGACGACATCCTAAAACCATTATCTGAGACAAATAATGATTTATATGTAGGAATGGATGTCGGTCGTAAAAAGGATTTAACTGTTATCTGGGTTTTAGAGCAGATTGAAAAAATATTCTATACCCGAAGTGTTATTGAACTGCACAAGATGCCATTCCATAAGCAAGAAGAAATATTATCGGGTGTATTATCCTGCAAAAGATTCAGAAGATGCTGTCCTGATTCTACCGGGATCGGAATGCAATTATCTGAAAATGCACAGATTAAATTCGGGAAATATCGTGTTGAGCCGATTATGTTTACTAACAAAATCAAAGAGGAATTGGCTTATGGCTTGAGAACCCACTTTGAAGACAGAACAGTTTTTATTCCTAAAAAACACGAAATCCGAGAAGATTTGCACTCGGTTAGGAGAATTACAACAACTGCAAGCAATATCCGCTTTGATGCTGAACATTCAGACAACGGACACGCAGACAGGTTTTGGGCATTAGCTCTTGCTTTACACGCAGCAGGAAATGGCTCTGGAGAAATACATATTTCTACCCGACAAAAAATGGAAACATTAAAACTCGTAGGAGGCTTTTAAAGGCACGAAAAATAAAATTTGCTTATAACTTATCCTAACTACCCCTAAAAATTAAAATTAAAAAGTTTTAAAAAGGTTTTAAAAAACATTTAACACATATTTAAAAGAGAAAATTATGGCAAAAAAATTATCTGAAGAAATTGCAACACGAAAAAGAAGTATAAATTTTTACTCCCTAGGTTCATATTTACCCGATCCTGATATCGTATTAAGGAAGCAGGGTAAAGATGCTCGTATATATAGAGAGTTGTTTTGTGACCCTCACGTTTTTGCGTGTGTTCAATCAAGAAAAGCCGGTGTTTTATCACTTGAATGGGATATAAACAGAGGCTTGGATAAAACAAAAGATGCCGAATTGATTGAGGATTTACTCAAAAAACTCGACATTCATAAACTTATAAATGACATACTTGATGCCACATTATTCGGTTTTCAACCTATAGAGATTATTTGGAAGAAAGACGGCAACTATATTTTACCGGTAGAATTAAAAGCAAAACCTCCGGAATGGTTCTGCTTTGATGAAGAAAATCAACTTAAATTCAGAACCAAAGAACACTATTGGGGAGAAGAGCTTCCACCTAAAAAGTTTCTGTGTCCCCAAAATAATCCAAGCTATGATAATCCTTATGGAGAAAGAGTGCTTTCTCGTGTATTTTGGTCTGTAACCTTTAAAAAAGGCGGATTAAAGTTTTGGGTAATATTTACTGAAAAATATGGAATTCCACACCTTATCGGTAAACATCCACGTGGTGCAACGAAGGAAGAGACAGATAATCTTGCTGATTTATTAGAGGATATGATACAAGATGCGATTGCTGTTATTCCTGATGACTCATCTGTTGAAATTCAAGAAGCAAATAAATCTTCTTCAGCTGAAGTATTTGAAAAGTTAATAGATAAGATGAATTCCGAGATTTCAAAGGCTATTCTCGGTCAGACTTTAACTACTGAAATAGGTGCAACAGGAAGCTATGCCGCAGCCAATACACACATGGCTGTTCGTCAGGACATCATTGATGCCGATAAAAAACTTGTTGAAAAGACTATAAATCAGCTGATTCAATGGATATATGAAATTAATTTTTCAAATACGGAAGTCCCGAAATTTGAATTATATGAACCTGAAGATGTTGACTTAACTCTAGCACAGAGAGATAAAATCCTGTCTGAATCAGGTGTTAAATTTACTAAAGAGTACTTTATAAAGGCTTATGGCTTGGAAGAAGAAGATTTTGATATCAGGGAAGATATTATCCCGACTCAAAATCCACAATTTAGTCAATTTAAAGAGCAAGAAGAAACTGCACCTCTCGGTCAAGAGCAGCTTGAGGATTTATTCAAATTCCTAGCAGAAAATGAATTAACAAATCAGGCACAAAAAATGTTATCCCCATTAATCAGTTTATTAGAGAACTGCGAAAGCTTTGACGAGGCTTATGAACTACTGACAAATAAGAATTTAAAAAGCAAGAAGTTTGAACAATGTTTGCAAAAGGCTCTTTTCTTAAGTGAACTGCAAGGAAGGAGTGATGGTTTAGATGAATAAACTGACTTTTATAGACTTCTTCTCCGGAATCGGTGGCTTCAGAATCGGACTTGAACGTGCCGGTTTTGAATGTGTAGGGTATTGTGACAATGACGAATATGCTAACAAATTGTACAGAAACTATTTTAATACTGAAAAGGAGCATTTTTTCTATGACATCACAACAATTAACACATCCGAACTCCCCGATTTCGATATCTTTTGTGGCGGATTTCCTTGCCAATCTTTTAGCATTGCAGGAAAGAGACGAGGATTTGAAGACACCAGAGGCACAATGTTTTTTGAAGTTGCACGGATTTTGCAAGACAAAAGACCGAGATATTTTATTCTCGAAAACGTTAAAGGCTTACTTAATCATGACGGTGGAAAAACTTTCCAAACAATTCTTAAAGTTCTCACCGACCTTGGGTATCAAACTCAATGGCAGCTACTTAATTCTAAGTTCTTCGGAGTTCCTCAAAACAGGGAAAGAGTGTACATTGTTGGATGTTATGGAACAGAATGTACCGGAAAAATATTTCCTCTCTCTGGATGCGGTACAGAGAATACTAAAGAAAACAGTATAAGGAAACTGCAAGAAACAGATGGAAATTCCCAAGGGAATCGTATTTATACAACAGATGGAATAAGCAGCTGTTTAACCTCCTCAGGTGGAGGTCAGGGTGGTAAAACCGGTTTATATTTTATAAATAAACCAAGATATGACAAATACAAACCATCTGATACTGTAGAAACACTAAAAGTCGCAGGTGATACACCTTTAATGCAAGTTCGGAACGGCACAAAAAAAGGATATGATGAAGCCGGTCCCGGAGATGGAATAAATCTTGCATTTCCCAAATCTAAAACAAGACGAGGGCGTGTCGGTAAAGGTTGTTCACAAACTCTTGATACAGCTTGCAATATGGGAACTATTGATAATTATCGTATTAGAAGATTAACACCTCTTGAATGTTTTAGGCTTCAGGGATTTCCAGATGATATGATAAAAACTGCAAGAGAATTGGGTTTAGCAGATGTCCATTTATACAAAATGGCAGGAAATGCTGTAACAGTAAATGTTGTTGAAGCTGTTGCAAAAAGGCTGGCGGAGGTTGTTTATGGTTCAGCTTAAAACCCTATTCAAACTTTCTCCTGCTCTTGCGATTAAGTATTTTAAAAAGAAAAATAACGCATTTTCTTGGGATTGGTACGAATTATGGCAAGATGCACATAAAAAGACATTTTCTGTTGCAAAAGTTATGCAGGAAAAAATACTGAATGACATTCGTGATGCTTTGGATAAAGCACTCACTGACGGTCAAACTTTCAGGGATTTTTCAAAAGAACTTAAGCCTATCCTCCAAAAACGTGGCTGGTGGGGAGAGCAAATAATTGTTGACAGTAAAGGAAATGCCGAAAAGGTTCAACTTGGCTCAATGTACCGATTAAAAACTATATATAGGGTTAATATGCAAACCTCATATATGACAGGAAGGTATGCAACTCAAATGGACAATGTCGATAACCGACCATATTGGGAATACATCGCGGTTATGGACTCCTCAACACGACCGGAACACGCAATGCTTAACGGAATGGTCTATAGATATGACGATCCGTTTTGGAAGAGTTTTTACCCCCCGAATGGCTGGAACTGCCGGTGCAGAGTAAACGCACTTTCTGATTACAGACTAAAGCAGAAAAAACTTCCTGTTTATAACTCAGAAGGACATTTATCTGAAGAAATGCGACTTGTTTCAAAAAAATCCGGCGAATATAAGCCGGTTACAGTTTATACAGACCCCTTAACAGGAAAACGCATCGCACCTGATGTCGGTTGGAGCTATAACCCTGCAAGTGGTTTAAATGATGATTAATTACTTATTAAAAGGAGTTTAAATATGACAACAGACAAAAAATGCTTAATTAATTGGGTTGGTGGTAAACGCTTGCTGCGTAAAACAATTGCACCATTAATCCCACATGATATAAAATCTTACATTGAACCTTTTGGCGGAGGCGGTTGGGTTCTATTTTATAAAGACAAATGGGCTGATTTGGAGATATATAATGACTTGGACAGCCGTCTTGTAAATCTGTTCCGTATAGTAAAATATCATCCAAATGCTTTTAAAGAAGAAGTTAAATACCTACTCGGTTCAAGAGAAATGTTCTTTCAATTCTTGAAAGGAACATTTATTACTGACATTCAAAAAGCTGTACAATTTTATTTTCTAATTACACGTTCTTTTGGCGGAAAAGGCTCTACATTTGGAACTGTAAAAAAATCCTCCGGAGGTGCAAGCAAATCGCAAAAAAATGTATTAGCAAAAGTGGATGCAATTCACGAACGGCTTGATAAAGTTATGATTGAAAATCGTGACTTTGAAACCCTCATTAAACAATATGACTTTGAAGATGCATTTTTCTATTGCGATCCTCCATATTCTCAAGGTTGTGGTTATGATGTAACTTCAACAAAGGACTTTGACCACGAACGTTTGAGAGAAGTTTTAGGAAATATAAAAGGAAGATTTTTATTATCCTATGATGATTCTCCTAAAATCAGAGAACTATACAAAGGCTTTGAAATGGTAGAAGTGGAAAGATTAAACGGAATTAATAACCGCTCTGATGTAGAAAATCGTAAAAAGATTTTTAAAGAGCTTTTAATTGCCAATTACCCTATAAAGGAATTACATGAGCGACTTCATAGAGATTAAATTTGATAACCAAGAGGTCGAACGCAGATTGCAAGAAATTGCGAAAAAAAGTTCAAACTTAAGACCTTTAATGAAAAATATTGCCGGAATCTTTGCCTCTGCTGCGGAAGATAATTTTGAGGAAGAGGGCAGACCTGATAAATGGATTGATTTATCTGAAGTTACGAAAAAGCAACGTAAAAACATCGGTAAGTATCCCGGACAAATTTTGCAAGTAACAGGTCAGCTCGCATCATCAGTTAATACATATTATGACGAAGATTCCGCAATAATCGGAAGTAATTTGGCTTATGCAGCAATACATCAACTTGGTGGACAAGCCGGCAAAAATAAAAAAGTTACTATCCCTGCAAGACCTTATTTAAAACTTACTGATAAAGATTTTGATGAAATTTTTTACCAAATTCAAAAATATTTAATTTTGTTAACCTTCAATATAACCTAAGTTTCTAACAACAATAGCTGGATATTTTCCCTCATAATTTTGAACATCCATCCTTGTTGTTTCACCTGACAATACACAAATAAAATCTGAATTCATATTATCTGCAAGTTTTTTATCTGTATATAGTCTATCACCAACAACTGCAATTTCATTAGAAGAATATTTATTCAATATTAATTGAACCAAGTTAACCGAGGGTTTACCTAAAATAATATCAGGAGTTTTGTTTGTTGTTAATTCTATCATTTTGATATAGCTTCCAATATCAGGAATTGGTCCGTTTTCAGTAGGGCAAACAACATCGTGGTGAGTAGCAATATATTCAACTTTAGTATTATTTAATAAATAACTAATTTTTTTCAATTTGTCATAATTAATTTCAGTATCATATGTTAAAACAACAGCTTGATTTTCATTAGAATTGTATTCAAATTTTATGTTGGGTAATTTTGTTCTTAAATACTCTGATACTTTTTCATTTGCAAATAAATATATCGATTTATAACCTTTTTTATTAATATAATCTACTAATGGAAATAATGGAGTCAATATATCTTCTTCTTTTGCATTTATACCTAAAGAATTTAATCTTTGCGTGTATTCACTCGGAATTTTAGATGTATTGT
>CAMORE010000005.1 GCA_946623365.1 uncultured Acinetobacter sp. | reverse complement strand
TATTTTCTCACTTGACGGAAAACGTGACATTTAGTCACCTTTTCCTGCTCACAAACAGAGTCCTTGCCGCTACGACTTATTTAATTTTCAGTTCCCTCGCCCTGCGGGAGAGGGTTAAGGTGAGGGGATAATCCCTGCCCACAAAAAAATATTAACATAAAATAAATTTTGTTACAAACTTTTATATTTTATTGACTTTATATCCTTTCTGAATCACAATTAATAACGAATCAACTATTATAAATAAGGGATTAATTATGAACGTATCTTCAATTGCAGAATCAAATTCAAGAAAAAATCTTTTTATACAGTACGCTAATCATTTTATGAATTTTAAAGCTAATCAAGACGGTAATGAATCAACTGTTTCTAAACCTGAAATAGCTCCTGTTAAAAAGACTGATAAATCAATGGGAATTGAAACTTTAACTATCTTCCCTAAGCAAGTTATTGACGGAAAAACAATTATTACAGCGTAAATTTCGATTATGGGTGGACACCTCACCCCTACCCTCTCCTCAAGGAGAGGGGGTATATTATCAGAGGAGAGAATATATGATTTTAAAAATATTAAGACTTGAACACAATAAATCCGTACCTGAATATAAAACAAAAGGTGCTGCCGGCATGGACTTATGCGCTGCAATAGAAGAGCCTATCACCTTACAACCATTAGAAAGAAAACTTATTCCGACCGGGCTTAAAATAGAACTTGAACATGGATATGAAGCTCAAATAAGACCCCGCTCAGGACTTTCTATAAAGCATGGTATCAGTCTTATAAACTGCGTAGGAACAGTTGATGAAGACTATCGAGGAGAAGTTTGTGTCGGACTGGTAAACGTATCAAATGAGCCTTATACGATTGAACCTCAAGAACGTATTGCACAAATGGTTATTGCAAAGTACGAACAGGCAGAAATACAAGTCGTGACAGAATTATCCGATACTGCAAGAGGCGAAGGCGGGTTCGGCTCAACAGGAAAATAAAAATTCTTAGACCAATTTTAACGCATAATATACACCCAATTATAACAGTATACTGTGCTTTAAGTAAAATTTTATTTTTACTTAATTGTGACGTATAGTCTGTAGTTTGTCCTTAAGCTTAACTACTTGATTTTTGGCAAAAAAAGGTATAAAATAGTTGGCATGGTCTGTTTAATATAGACTAAGGTTATTTAATTATTTAGGAGACTAGGTCATGTACGAAGATGAAAAGCTTATTTGTGAAGATTGCGGTGCCGAATTTGTATTTACGGCAGGCGAACAGGAATTTTTTGCTGAAAAAGGTTTAACAAATAAGCCTAAAAGATGCCCTGATTGCAGAAAGGCAAAAAAACAACAACGCAGAGGTAAAAAGAAAATGTTTGATACTGTATGCGCTAAATGCGGTAAACAAACTCAAGTTCCATTTAACCCTACTCAAGGAAGAGATGTTCTATGCAAAGAATGTTTTGATGCAGAAAAAGCTGCATCAACTGAAGCATAATATAATTAAATATTAGTTATAAAGCCGGTAAATCTACGGATTTACCGGCTTTTATATGCCATATTTTTGTTTTAATTCTGATATTCGTTTGTTTGATTCTATAACTTTTTGTCTTAGTTTACTATCATTTTCCACAACTTTGACCAGTTTATCAATCATATTTACTGTTTTATCATCAGACTCTCTGAATATAAACATATCAAGTCCGGCATTAATTCCCATAATAACTGCCTCTAAACTGCCGTATTTTTGCACGCCTTTCATTACCATATCATCTGATATAATTACTCCATTGTATTTTAAGTTATTACGCAAATAATTTAGTGCATTTACGCTCAATGAAGCAGGAGTTTCTTTTTTATCAAAACAGGTGCAATGAAGATGTGCAGCCATTATCATCTCAATGTTTCTTTTTATTGCCTCTTTAAACGGTTTAATATGAATTTGTTCCATTTGATTCAGCGGTAAATCTATTTTGGGAAGAGTCAAATGACTGTCCTTGTCAGCATCTCCATGTCCGGGGTAATGTTTTATACAAGGAATTATTTTATGCTTACGATAAATATCTGATACTATTTCAACCCCTTTTATAACTTCATCAGCATTATCGGAAAATGAGCGTTCTCCTATAATAGGATTATCCGGGTTTGTGTTAACATCAGCACAAGGTGCAAAATTCAAATTAATTCCATATTCATTTAGTTCCTCCGCAATCTGAACGGTTTGTTTTTTCAAGAATTCTTCACCGTATTGAAATGCAAACTTCGGCGACACATACCGTTTATGAATATTTTCTGTTCTCTCTACTCTCCCGCCTTCCTGATCAATGGATAGAAACGGTGGAATTAGAGATTTGTGTCTAATTTGAGTTATCAAAGATTTGAATTGATTTTTTGATTGAATATCTTTTGTAAAAAATATTACTCCGCCTAACCCTTTTGATAGGGCATGATTCAAACAATCTCCGGTTCCCAGAATAAACATTTGATAAATTAATTTTTCCATAAAACAATCATACATTTAATTGAACAAAAAATCCAACTTTAAATTATAATAATCTTAGGGTATAATTATTTTACGGGGTAAAAATGAAAAAAATAATATTAACGATATTAACTGTATTTTTATTGCTTACTGCTATAAGTTTAGATGTTTCTGCAGCAAAAAAATCTTCGAAACTTTCAAAAGAGGATATAGCGCAAATGTCTGATACTATTGACGGTTTAACAAAAAAAATATACGGACGAACTTTATTATCTCCTCAGGATAATGAAGAGTTAATCGGCATAAAAATAAAACTTGATAACCAAATGTTAATGGCAGCAAATCCTTCTCTTGCTCCGTTGTATTTTAAAGCAGGTAATATCTATAAATTAAGAGATATGAAACCTGAAGCAATTGAATGCTATCAAACGGTTCTTGAAAACTTTTCAGAAACAGCCCTTGCTCCAAAAGCTCGTGCGGCACTTGAGCAAATGGGAGTAGAAGTTTCTTCTCCGAAATCATCAGAAGAAGAAGCCGGTGAAAGCGACGACGGTATTTAGCTTAATGAATAATATATGTTGAATTGTGACCTAAAACTTTATCCTTTAAACGTTTTAAGCCCTTTCCGTATATATACTTCATTTGTTCTACCAAATTTTCTTCGACATCAATCAAATACATATCATGGACAATAAATTCTTTAATAATAAATACTATCCCCTGATTTTTTGTCCAAATTATATTTGCATCGGAGATATCATTTTTTAGTGAAGATATTTTACCTATTACTCCTTCACTATCATCGGCGGCAATAATAATCATTCTTCCGCCTAAAGATAATTCTATATCTCTTGCAAAGGCGTGTTCAAAAACCAAACCAAATCTTGAATTAAAATTGTCATAACCGACTATTCGAATTTCGACATTACGATTATATGCATTCAGTAACTCTTGTTCATATATTTTATAATCTTGCGACCAAATTTCTATATATATTTCTCGCTTTGCATTTTTTATCACATCGATAACTTTATCTTGAATATTCTGTCTACCTGTAATCGTTATAATCGGTTCATTGTAATCTTCTTTTACATCGGGCAGGTGTTTATCGAGAAAATTAATAGTGGAATTTATTTTTTTTTGCACTCTTTGAGTTAATTGCTTTGGTTTAATCGGGGTATAAGTTACAGGTTTCGTATTAGTAGGTATAACAATATTTTTTTCTTCAAGGACTTTTAGTGTATCATAAGTTCTTGATTGCGGTATATTGGCAAGCTTTGATACCTCATATCCTGTAGCAGGATATTTTTTTAGTAAAGCGATATAAACTTTAGCTTCATAGGTATTAAAGCCAATTTCTTTTAATTTTTCAACTAAATCTGCCATAAAAATATTTTACCAAACACTTTATTTTTTGGGAAGTTAGAACTTATAAATTACCTGTTTAGATACTTCCTTTATCTCTTCTTTACCCCTTTACCCCTTACCCCTTATCGGATAGAGTTTCTTCTTTCTTCCAGCTGTTTTTTCAAGCATATTTGAGATATATAATCTATATCAAGCTCTTTCATATTTACAAACGAAAAAGACGCTTTTATTATATTATCTTCCTCATCGTAACGAACATATCTTGCTTCTGCTGTGATTGTTCTTTGAGGCAAGAATAATGATATCTGAACAGTTTCCGGAAAAGGGATTTTTCTATCCAAAACCAGTCTTACACCGTTAGCAGAAATATCATATGTTTCACCGGATACCTGCTTTACATTTTCATTTTCTTCATATCTGACTAATGCATTTTCATTCAACTTGACTCTAAAATATTCTCTCTTTTGCTCAAACAGAAAATCTTCGGGATTTTTAAGAGAAAAGTAAATATATTTATCTTCTTTTTGAATTGATTTCAAGGTTGTTTTTGCTCTGTATAATCCGTTATCGGTTGCAACACTTATATTAACTTCTTGCGGAGTTTTTGGATATATATATTCTTCATATTTTGTACAAGCATATATATCTCTTTCATTAATATTCTTAATAACCGCTTTTATCATATGAGTGAAATCATCATTATCTTTATATGATATTTTGATATATTTAATATTCTCAGTATTTACATTTAACTTCATTTTACTCTCACAAATTTTCCTTTTGAAATCTTATAAATTCCAATCTTTTTTCCGTTTTTATCATACTGAACGTATTTACCGTTAGCTTTTTTCTTAAATGTCCCCTGCGTCATATAATCATACTTTGCACTTTTGTAATTTTTGGTATCAGCAAAAACTATGGGTACAAAAAATAAAGATATGAGCGTAATCAATAGTACTTTTCTCATATCTTTATTATATCATGTTTTGCAATATGTACCTAATGTAAACATCTTGAATAATTGATATCAACTAGTGCTTATAATTCTGAATCATATTGTTTACACTGTTTGCAAACTCATTTGCGTTTGCATATGCATATGCTTTTTGTGCTTTCCCAAACACAATTGCTTTATCAGCAGCATATCCGTTCTTCATTGCATCAAAAACGACACCGGAACCATCAAGCAGATGTGAAGCTTGAAATGCTTCAACTTCACCTTTTGGCGGAAATTCTTCCATCTTCTTAATACCGATATCCACAATCAATGCTTCATCAAGCTTGAGCGCATCCATCTCACGAATTTCATCAATTGATGTTCTTGCACTGTACGATTGCAAATTCTTTTGGAAATCAGCCTGAGTAAACTTTGTCTGAAGTTTATCCGGATCATCCAACGGGGTGTGTGCATTGATTTGCACTAGCGGAGTTTCATAATTCATTGGATTTCTTGAAAAAATCCTGTCATTGTCTCCTGAAATTTCGATACTCATATTCTTGTCCTTAGGTTTAATATAACTAATCTGCTAATACTAATCCGTTAATATACTTATATACTATTATTATATACTATATATACACTTTTCTAAACCCTTGGCTTTACAAAACTTTACAATTAGTATTAAAAAAACTGTTTTTAGCTGATTTTTAATTAAATACAAATTCATCCATTGCTTTTGCAAAACCGTCATTATATACGGAATCTGTGATATAATCAGCAACTGCTTTTAGTTCATCAGTTGCATTTCCCATCGCTACTTTTATTCCGCCTGCTTCTAAAAGAGCTATGTCATTATTTTGATCACCTATGGTTAAAATCTCATCGTCTTTTAAATTCCAATACTTTTGTAAATATTTAACAGCGCAGTATTTTGAAGCTTCCGGATGAGAGAATTCCAGAAAATACGGCGTTGATTTAACTATATACAGTTCAGGGAATTTATCCGAAAGTTCTTTCTCCAAACGATCTATTCGCGTTGCATTATTATAATCAATAGCCAGAATTTTATTCACTTTATCTCTTTTTACTTCACTAAACGGCTTAATCATATATTCCGTATGACGGTTATTACAGTATCTTTCTATTTCAGGACATTGTTTTTCGGAATACAAAATGTCATTATTGTATAAGTTAACGTGAATTTTTTCTTCTTTTGCCCAACTGAGAATTTTATCAGCTTGTTCTTCTGCTAAATATCTTTCATATAAAATATCATCGTTATGCTTTATTAACCCGCCCTGATAAGATACCACAGGCGTATCAAGTCCGATTTCATCCGCAATTAACTTAGCGGCATGATTCATCCTTCCGGTAACTAAAACAACTTTTACGTCTGTTTTTTTTAGTTTCTCAAAACAGCGCTTAATTCCGTTCGTAAAACCGCCCTCAGGGATTAGAATTGTTCCGTCTATATCAGTCGCAATCAACTTTATCATATCAATATTCTACCATAAAATTGAAAAACTCATTTATACTGAACAAACAAAAATCAACAAAGAATATTTTATAACTTCTTTTTGATATAATATTTGTATGATTATAAAAAGATTTATAGAGCCGCCGATTGAAAATAATAATTACCTTATTATAGATGAAGAATCAAAAGAAGCTGTATTAATTGATTGCTCAGCATTTGATAAAAAAATATATGACACAATCAAGGAATATGGTGCCGATTTAAAATACATTTTGCTTACCCATGGGCATTTTGATCACATTGGAGGAATAAAACCGTCATCTGCTAAAGTTGTAATGAATAAAGATGATTTGGATATTCTAAAAAAAGCAAATCAATATTTGGCAATGTTTGGAGCAGATGAAGTAACGATACCTCAGATTGATGTATTTATTGAAGATGACGATATTTTAAAGATCGGGAACAAAGATATTAAAGTTATTCAGACTCCGGGGCATACTCAAGGCGGGGTATGCTACCTAATAGAAAATAACCTGTTTTCGGGAGATACAATTTTCAAAGAGTCTGTAGGCAGATGTGATTTGGAAGGCGGGGATTTTAACCAACTGGTACAAAGTATAAAAAATAAGATATTTACTTTAGACGATTCCATATTAATTTATCCGGGGCATGGTGAATCATCTGATATTGGCTGGGAAAAATCACACAATCATTTTTTGTAAAAACTATTAACAGAACGGGATATAAAAAAAATGGATAAATACGCTAAAAAATATAATGTAATTCTTGATAATATGGATTTAGAAAACTACAGATTAAGACCTATTGCTGCAATAATGTATATTCAGGATGCATTTGCCAGATATACAGCAACAAAAAGAATGGCAGCATACGATTTGTTTTCTAAAAATATGTACTGGGTTGTCGGAGAATTTAATATAAATTTTGCAGACATGCTTCCGTTTTGGTCTGAAGAAATTAACATTGAAATATGGATATCCGAATTATCAAGACTTAAAATTTACACTGATTTTTATCTTTATTACAATGATAAAATATTTGCAAAAGGCAATGCTTGTTGGTTTTTGATAGATTCTATATCTAAAAGACCTATTAAAACGGATATTGTTGCAGAGAGATTCAACGTGTATGAAGAATTAGCTATAGGAGAACATAAAAAATTCATTTTACCTGATATTAAAGAAAAATATAACGAAATAAGCCATAAAAATAACTTATCGGATTTGGATTTTAATAACCATGTTAATAACAAAAGCTATATAAATTTGGCAGAAATGACAGCTCCGAAAGAATTTAAAAAATCTCATTACGTAAAAAAACTAAACGTAAGATTTAATAAGGAAACTTTTTTAGACGATATTTTAACGTGCTCGACCTATAAAACGGAAGACTCATTATGCTATGTTCATAAAATTGAAAAAAATGAAGAATCGATCTGTGATATTATGACCGTATGGGAATACAAAACCGATAAAAGTCAAATTGAAGATTATCCGCTAAAAATAAAATCAGTTTAAATGCTTAGAATAGGTTTACGACATTTTCTTTTTCAAAATTCGGACAAATATTCCAAATTAAAGTAGGAACAATATCTCCTTCGACACGTCCTTCAAATTTGCATCTGCAATTACCTTTTACCATATTAGTTGAGCCGTCTACAACAGGTTGAAAATGTCTGCAATTCTGGCAGATTTTTAGAGTTAACCCATAATCATTGAGTTTTTGCGACAATTCTTTTATTGCATCAACCATACGTAAATGATTATTTTTTGTAGTGTATGTTTTGTTTTTATTTATAAATTTAACTTTTGCCAGTCCGTCATCGGATATTAATTCAATCTTGCAAGGATAATCATTCTGACCGTCAGAAACAGTAGCATCAGTCATCATTTTCTCTATATTATGAACTCTGTTTTTGTTTTTAATGAAATTTCTCACGAATCTTATCGGAGGGAAATTCTTTGTAATATGAATCAAAGAAAATATCGGATACGAAAATAAATACAAATAATCCTTCGCATAAATACCTGTTTTAAAGAGACTCAAACTGAATGCAAGTACGAGAGTTATGAAAGTAATTAGTATAAATGTGAAATCTGCATCAAATAATCCAAATACGTTAACTCCGCCAAAATGGTATGTATGAGAAAGTAAAAACGAGTAAATAAGAATACATACAAGCCAGTTCGGAACAAGCAATGATGATATGTATTCGAATGTTAAAAGATTCCCGCCCTTTGTCCAATTATGCCAGAATATTTCCAAACGTTTGGAAAGAGATGGTATTCTTAAATCGAAATTCTCTATTTCTCGATATATTTTTACATCATTAACAAATCCTACATTAATCCCTTCTTTAGAAAGCTTGATTGTATAATTAGCTTCAGATATTTTATCCTTAAAATCAAAAGATCCGATTTTATTAAGCAAATCTCTCTTAATCACAAATACGTCAGTATTAAGTAAATTTGTAAGTCCCAGTTTGCTTCTTGAAGCATAAATAAAATTAGATATGTATCTTGAATAAGTAACTTTTATATTATCCCAAAAGCCTAACTCGGTATCTTCACCAATGTAACTTATCATTGGCATAAACACAGGATATTTTGTTAAATAAAAATTGATGTTTTCCAAAAAATCCGAATCTACGTAATTTTTTGCATCCATAAATACATATGCGTCCAGATTTTGTACTTCACTCAACTTTTCTGCAAGTATAGAATACGCTTGACTTTTTCCGATAGGTTCAAGATTATTTATATTAATAACATTTATTCCCAAATCTGTTTGAAAAATAAATTCCGGAGGATTTTCAACTTTATCTAAAATTACATATATTGTATAACGCTCTTTTATGTACGTTTGGCTTTTTAGCTGTCTTATTAAATATTCAAGGGTACCGGCTTCACCTGAAGCATACAAAACTACGCAAAGATTAGAGTCTTTTGATGTATATTTATCGCGAATTTTACGTTCTTTTTTTAGGCTGACAGCAGCTAATAGAATGAAATATACAGTAAAAATCGTAATATATAAATATAAAATAATAGTCATGATAGTTCTCCACATTAAGTGTATATTAAACAGTATCAAACATCAAGACATACGACTTTATTCTCAAATATCACCTTTAATACTGTGTATAAACAATTAAACTTTAGTTCTTAAAATTCTTGATACAAAATTTTCTTCATGATACTATGCATTTGTGTACATATAAAAAGGGAGATATTAGATATGGCAAAATACGTTTGTTCAGTATGCGGTTACACAGTAGAAGGTGAAGCTCCGGAAACTTGTCCGGTTTGCGGCGCCGTAAAAGAAGTTTTTACAAAAGTAGAAGATGGTGTAAAAGAATATGCAGATGAGCATAGAGTAGGAATAGCAAAAGATTTGGATCCGCAAATCATGGAAGGTCTAAGAGCTAACTTTAACGGAGAATGCGCAGAAGTAGGCATGTACCTTGCAATGTCAAGACAAGCTGACAGAGAAGGATTCCCTGAAATAGCGGAAGCATATAAAAGATACGCATTTGAAGAAGCAGACCACGCTTCAAGATTTGCTGAATTATTAGGAGAAGTTTTGACAAATTCTACTAAGAAAAATCTTGAGATGAGGGCTGAAGCTGAATTCGGTGCATGTGACGGTAAATTAAAACTTGCAAAAAGAGCTAAAGAATTAGGTCTTGATGCTATCCATGATACAGTTCACGAAATGGCAAAAGATGAAGCTCGCCATGGCAGAGGCTTTGACGGACTGCTTGCAAGATACTTCGGGAATTAAATATAATAAGTTTTAACAAAAGAACCTCGGTTCATGAACCGAGGTTCTTTATTATTTGTCGTGCAAACATACATTCATTCATCTATTTACTAGGAACAATATAACTCCACATAGGGTTACAATCTTCATCCAACAAACAAATATATGTAATTCTTGTTTTGCGCATTTTTTGAGCTTTCATATCTCCGTATCCGTACGTTATAGCCGGAATAACTTTATCCCCGATTTTTTGCTGGTATTCAACAGTATGCTCTTTTTTTACATTTATTCTTACTTTAGGATTTCCGGTTTGTTTACTGTATTCTTTTTCAGCATATCTTGATGCATCAGTTGAAACAGCATATGATGATAACACACATAAACTAAAAACTAATAATAAAACTAAATTCTTCATACTAATATATTAACATAACTTCATATGAAATCAATTTTGTTAAGTATTAGTTTTCTTTATTCTATAATAATTGTATGTTAAACGGAAAACGTATATTACTGGGAATTACAGGCGGAATATCCGCATATAAGACGTGTTTGCTAATTCGGTTATATAGGAAAGCAGGTGCAGAAGTTCGGGTTGTAGTTACTCCAAATGCTCTAAAATTTGTCACTAAACTCACACTGCAAACCTTATCAAACAATGATGTCTATATTGAACAGTTTGATATTGATGAATACAAGCCTGAGCACATATCACTTACAGAATCCGACATATTTGTTATTGCGCCTGCTACCGCTAATACTGTCGGGAAAATTGCAAACGGTATTTGTGATAATCTTTTAACGACAACTGCTTGCGCATTTAATAAACCTATATTAATAGTTCCTGCTATGAACAACAACATGTGGTCAAACAAATTTGTTCAGGAAAATATAACAAAATTAACCAATGCAGGTTTCAATATTTTATATCCGTCAGAAGGATATCTGGCTTGCGGAGTAAATGCTGTCGGGAGGATGAGAGAGCCAGAAGAAATTTTCGACGAAACAGTTAAAATACTAAATCCTGCATTAAAAAGTTCACAAAATTTATCAGGGAAAAAAATACTTATTACAGCCGGCGGAACAAGAGAAAAAATCGACCCCGTTCGGTTTATAACGAATAATTCCTCCGGAAAAATGGGATTAGCGCTTGCTGAAAACGCTTCAAATATGGGTGCTGATGTAACTTTAATTTCTACTTTTAAGTCAGACGGAAGTTATAAAAATATTACGGTAGAAACAGCTCAAGAAATGGAACAAGCAGTAAAAGAGAATTTAAAAGAACAGGATTGTGTAATTATGGCAGCAGCTGTATCCGATTACAGAGCCTTAAATTATTCGGAAAACAAAATTAAAAAAACATCAGAAAATGAGTTAACTATACAATTAACAAAAAATCCGGATATTTTAAAAGAAATAAGCGCTATAAGTTCTAATGCAAAGATAATAGGTTTTTGCGCAGAAAGTGAAAATTTACTGGAAAATGCTAAAACAAAAATAAAAAATAAAGGGTGCGATTTTATAGTTGCCAATGACATATCAAGAAAAGACATTGGTTTTAACAGTGATGAAAATGAAGTTTATATCATTGACAAAAATTTAAATATCAATCATATTGAAAAAGATACAAAACAAAATATCGCAAAAAAAATTTTGGAGAAAGTTTTTGAACAAGTATGATTTAGTCCGTAAAATAGAAGATTTTGCACCTTTGTCTGCACAGGAAAAATGGGACTGCTCGGGATGGGTAATAGATAATTCCTGTTCTGAAGTAAAAAGAGTTATGTTTGCTCTCACAGTTGGAGATAAAGTAGTATCTCAAGCGATAGAAAAAAATTGTGATATGATAATATCCCATCATCCGCTTTTTTGTGTTCCGACAGAATGGAAATGTATAAATATATACTGTGCGCATACTAATCTGGACAAGGCATCAGGAGGGACTACTGACAGGCTTATAAAAGAACTTGGTTTTAAAATATCGAAAGCCAAAGAATTTACAAGAATAGTTTATCTAAAAGAACCAATGTCTGTAGAGAATCTTAAACAAAGACTTTTAAAGATTTCCCCAAACTTAAGATATATAAACAACAAAAATACTGAAATCATCTCCTCTATCGGCTTTTGCGCCGGTTCAGGAAGTGAATTTATAAATGAAGCCGGCACAGATGCATTTGTTACTGGTGATTTAAAATTTCATACAGCATTTGAAACAAGCTCAGTAGTTTTTGATATAGGGCATTTTGAAAGTGAAATATTTGCACCCATAATCTTAAAAGAGATTACTCAAATTGGTGAAAACGGAGTTATTGCAGATGAAAAAAGTCCTTTTATTCATTAGTATATTTTTAACGATACTTGCAGTATCCGCTTATGAAACAATAATATTTCATTTTCCGGATGGAGAATTATGGGAAAGTGCGTTCTATAAAAAACGCGAGAATGAAGCAATTCTGCAATACGTCCCCGGCGGACAAACTTCAAACAATTGGACCCGCTCAATTGTTGTTCACTCCTACAATGAATCAGACTTTCCTGCAAGATATTTTGCTCAAAATGAAATAAGAAAAATGGTAAGAATTAACCCTACTGCAAAATATCAAACGATAAAAGCGAATGAAAATGATGTTATATTTACAAGATGCACTGATAAGTACAATGAAGTTCCCGCTCACTGCGAATTTCTGCGTATAACAAATGCGCATGGAGGAATTGTAACAATTCAGTACATGAACAGAAATAAAAAAGATTTTGAAAACAATTATACATTATGGCTTGAAGTCATCAGAGGAGCCCGTCTTATGAACAGTTATTTCCGTACTGAAAGAACATTTGATAAATCCATGTATTTTGAACTGTAAATATTAAAAAAAGCTGTCAATTTAATGATTATTTACTTTTTTTCATTGTAAATTTCTAAAGTTACATATCGACAATTTGTTATTGCTATTACTTCTTGAACTATCCCTGAAATTTTATGTAACAATTTGTAACAGTTTTTATAAAAAAACTAAAGTTTTTTAAATTTATGCCGATAAATGTAATGTGAAGTAAATTTAAACAGGAGGATATTTCGTGGTAAAAATAAATCCAAACAACAATATTGCATTTAATGGAATACAACCTCAAAAAAATAACATTAAACAAGGACGTGAAATGAAAACAAATATCTATGAGGTAAAATTAGCAAATTTTGAAAACAAACTTTCTGATATAGAAATAATACCGGAGGATGTTCCTCTATAATAGACTGTATACTCAAGTTAAAATAGCTATTACGCTGATATATACAGGATGAATTGTATTTAAATAAAAGGAAAGGATATTACATGGTAAAAATAAATTCAAATAACAATATTGTATTTAATTCAGGAATACAGAAAAAAAATAACGACATAAAAATAATTAAAACAGAAACTAAAGTGTACGAAGCAGAAGCACCATTGCCTGATATAATTGAATTAGACGAACAGAGTACCCCTCTATAAAATATGGAAAGAATTATGATGCAATTTAATCAATATAATTTATATTCTTATAATGCGAATATTGCACAATCAAGCATTCTGGATGAAGTTGATAACTGTAAACAAGAGTTACTGCGAATTACAGAATATGATGCTGTAAAAGATTTTTTAACTACAAAATTTGGAAAATTTGAAGGGGAAAAATGGGTAGAATATCCGGATATAAGTAAATATGTTTATTTATATATAGACGAAGAAAAAGTCGAATTCTGTGCCATAAAAGACAATAAACAGTATTGGGGCAGAGGTTGGCGGCTTGAAGAAGCAAAAGAGTAAGCAGACAAATACTTAATGCTTGTAAAGATTAAATAGATAGCCCTTCTGATAAATCTGTATACGTTAAGATTAGCAGATTTAAATAAAGTCTCATTTAATAACAAATTTCAATTTTTTATTGATAATTTATACAAATAAAAAAACATTACTCTTGTATATGGAGTATTGTTTGAAGTATAATTGTCAGAAGGGAGAAGGTAATATGATTTTTAAATGTATAGAATTATTGATTACTGCAATTGCAGCATATATAATCGGCTCTATTCCCACAGGTTATTTGATTGTAAAATCAAAAACAGGTGATGACATTAGAACAATCGGATCCGGGTCAACAGGAGCCACCAATGTAAAAAGAGTTCTCGGTAAAAAATGGTTTTTTATAGTTTTATTATTGGATGCTTTTAAAGGAGCATTGCCTGTTATTCTAGCAAAAATGCTGATTACTGCGGGCGCAAGTTACGGAATTGCACCAGTAATTGCTTCTATAGCAGTTATCCTTGGACACAGCAAATCATTATTCTTAAATTTTAAAGGCGGAAAATCTGTTGCTTCAGGTGTTGGTACAATATTAGCTCTAAATTGGATTGCAGGTCTTATAATTGCTGTTATTTGGGCAGCAATTACTTACACAACAAAATATGTTTCTGTCGGTTCAATAATTGCACTTGCACTTTCTCCGTTCATAATGTACTTTGCAAAAACTCCGATTGCTTATGTTTGCTATTGTGCATTAGGAGCAGTTTATATTATTTACTTACATAGAGAAAATATTAAACGTCTTCTGCAAGGATGTGAAAATAAAGTACGCTAATAAAAAAGAGGTTATCATGTTTGAAAATTTTAATGAAGTTATATGCTTAGGAATGGGCGGTTCATATTCCGAGATGGCTAAAGATAAGCTCTTTAAGGCTTATGATTTGTTTTTATATCAACGCTCGTTAAACGGTATAAAAGATTGTATTGATTATATCGATGAGAATTCTAACGCAATAGCTGTTTTGCCTGTAGAAACAACCTACAAAGGAATAATAAGAGAAACTATTGATAACCTGATACAAACAAAGAATCAAAATGTTCAAATACTTGCAGAAACCATAATACCTGTTAATGACTGTATTCTTTCCAAGACAACGGAATTTTATAGCGTAACCGGCTTAATTGCAAACCCTAATGCATTATCAAAATGTAAAACATTTATAAGGGAAGAAATGCCAAGACAATTAAATGTTGTTATTGCGGAAAATATGGACGAATCAGCCAGAATGCTCAACAATTATAATTTAACTTATTCTATTATCGGGACTCCAAAAACAGCAGAACTCTATAACTTGAATATTCTTAAAGAACATATAGAAGATTTCAAAATTAATAACAGACGATTTATCGTAATAGGAGATTCGGAAACAAAACCAACCGGACATGATAAAACAAGTGTAGTACTGTTTTTAGATGACCATCAAGGAGCTTTGCTTGAAGTTGTTCAAGTGTTTGTTAAATATAATATAAATATTACGCAGATTAATTCTAAAATGATGATGAATAATGAACAAGAACAAGCTGTTTTCATTGATTTTGACGGCCACAAAGAAGATGATAATATTAAACAGCTTCTTTCAGAATTAACACCGCCGGCAAAAGGTATAAGAATAATAGGCTCTTACGCTTCTTTCTAATATTACGAAATCGTATAAATGAACTACGTAAATCTCATTGATTAAATATCAAATTTATTGTAAAATTATCTTAATATTTGTAGTTATTATTCAAGGAGAGATAAATGACAGAAGAGATTAAAAAGATTCTTGACTATGTTCCTACAGTTATAGAACAGTCTTCAAGAGGTGAAAAATCATTTGATATTTTCTCAAGATTATTAAGAGAAAGAATCATATTTTTAGGAACAGAAATTGATGATGATGTTGCTAATTCAATAGTTGCACAAATGTTATTACTCGATAGTGAAAATCCGGAAAAAGATATTATGTTATACATAAATTCTCCCGGAGGAAGCGTAACTGCAGGATTTGCGATATATGATACAATGCAGCATATCAGAGCAGATGTTCAAACAATTTGTCTCGGACAAGCTGCTTCTATGGGTGCTTTCCTATTATCATCAGGGGCAAAAGGTAAAAGATTAGCGCTTCCTCACTCAAGAATTATGATTCACCAGCCTTTAGGCGGTGCGAGAGGTCAAGCTACCGATATCGAACTTGAAGCAAAAGAAATCTTAAGAATGAAAGATTTATTAATCGGTATTATGGCAGAAAATGCAGGACAAGATTTCGAAAAGGTTAAAGCAGATTGCGAACGTGACCATTACTTGTCTGCTCAAGAATCTGTTGAATACGGATTAATTGATAAAGTTGTAACTCAGGTTTAAACTCGTACGTATATAGAAAAGCGCGGTACATTTTATTCTGTATCGCGTTTTTTTTTATAAAATCAGAGTTAATTATGCTATTTGAGCCTGTGCATTTTCACTTGCACTTTGCGCTTGATTCATCGCTTGCTGAAGTTCTGACATAGCAGATTCAAACTCTTCTTTGGAACTTGCATTTTCTATTTTTGTTCTGAAAGATTTAACCGTTTCTACTGATTGTTCAAGCATAGCAAGCTGATTTTGCATTTCTTCGGGTGACAGCTCTTGAACAAAAAGTTCAGTATTTGAATGAATAGGATTTATCCAAGTTGTTGAAACTTTTGGAACTGCACCAGAAGGGTGTGTTAATAAAGTACCAAATACTTTTAAATTATAGGAAGGATTTTTACCGCCAATTGCGATTGCTTCTTTGGTAGAAAACCAATTTGACGGCTTATACCATTTCTTTTTTACTCCTGTTGAAGAAACGTAATCATCTAATAGCGCTCTGTAATCATCAGGAGATTTTGCATATTTTCTCATCATGTTTTCTTGAGCTTTTATTAAATCTTTAAAGCTTCTTTCATAAGCCTTTTGTAAATTAGTCATTTGTCTTTGGAATTTTGCGTACTCTTCAGCTTTAACATTCCAACCGCTTATAGAAACTTCGCCGTTTGAATCAGGGGTTCTTGCTGCAAGGCGCTCAATATTTTCTTTAGAAGCTGTTTTGGTATCCTTTGCTATTAGTTTATCGATATCTGCTTTTGATTTTAAACCTTTATATTTTGTAAATTCAAGCCTGTTTTTAGTTAATAATGCTCTTTTCTCAATTAATAAAGTCAACTTTTCAGGGTTTGTTTCAACTGCAATTAAATCATCAACCGCTTGAATTTGACTATTTAAACCTTTTTCGTAATTTGCTAATTTTGAAGCGTAAATATCATCCCACCCTTTAAAAGCATTACCCCATGAACTTTTTACGGAATGTTTTGCTGAACGGAACGCATTTACAGTCATATCCCTTCCTGCATTAGAGAAAAACTCTCCGACTTTTCCTATTTTTGATGCAGAAGTTTTTGCACAGCTTGCAAGTTCAGCAGTTTCCGCAGAAGTCCTGAATCCTGCACCAATATTTCTTAAGCCTATTGCGGAAAGAACTCCCATTACACCATTTACCACAATATCTTGCTGTGCTTCATCAATTTTCGCCTGATCTTTTTTCTTTTCGGCTTCTTTTAAGTCTAAAATACCCTTTCCGACTCCAACAGCCCCTAGACCGGCCCCCAGAGCGCCTAAAATAACAGGTCCTCCCGGAACAAAACATAATCCTACGCCGGCAGCAAGACCTACACAGTTCCAGAACAATCTTTCTTTACTGTGATTTCCGTCTTTATCATATCCAGCAAAACTTTTTGCAAGATTCTTAAATCCAGTCCAACCGTTTGCAGCCCATCTTAGTATACCTTTTTGACCGCTATCAACTCTGGCGCCGCCATCAGAAGTTTTACATGCTTCCAGTTCCTCTTTAGCTTTTTGGCTTTCTTCTTCCTGAACTTTTAAACTATTAATAACCGCACGATTTTCAGCTTTTAATGCAAGAAGTTCCATCTGCTTCAAAAAGTCATCTTGAGCTTTCTTTGCAGCCTCCTGCATTTGCTCCCATTCTTTTTGAGCTTCGCTTTTCTCATCTTCTTTTTTCTGAATTTTTCCCGAGCTGTTACTGTTCCCTGACCATAACGGAAAAGTGCAGTAAGCGGGCAGTCTTAAAGGTTCGTATGCCATCTTATATCCCAATTTAATTATCCCTATATACTTAAAGTTTATTTAGTGGACAAAATTGCTATTTCTTTACAAAATGTTACATTTATTTATCATGCTTTGATATATTTTTTTTGATATAATCTGTATATGAAGTGTGGATTTGTAACAATATTGGGACGTCCTAATGTTGGAAAGTCAACTTTGCTAAATCAGATATTAGGTCAAAAAATCGTAATCACTACTGATAAAGCTCAGACGACCAGAAAACGTATTAAAGGAATTTTAACGGATGAAAACGGGCAAATAATTTTTGTTGATACCCCCGGAATCCATCGTCCGCTAAATAAACTTGGAGAATTCTTATTAGACGAAGCAAAAGTTGCAGTTCCGGATGCAGACTTAGTTTTATTTTTGGTAGACGGGACAGAACCCGCCGGCAAAGGCGATAAATGGATTGTTGAAAATATTCTTAAAGGGGCAAAAGTTCCTACTATATTAGTTATGAATAAACTTGACAAAATCAAAAATATCCAAAAAGTGGAAGAAAATTTAATGAGTTACAAAACACTTTTTGATGAAAATGTTCCAATTGTGAGAATATCTGCAAAAACAGGCAGAAATAAGGATACTTTGATTAGTAATATATTAAAGAAATTACCCGAAGGAGAAAAATTATACCCTGATGATATTGTAACGGAAGAGAGCATGCGTTCGGTCACAGAAGAAATAATAAGAGAAAAAATTCTGCTTAATACTCAGGATGAGATTCCGCATTCAGTTGCCATCAAAGTTGAAAAATATGAAGAAAAAGAAGATATTGACAAGATTTATGCAACAATATATTGCGAACAAAAGAGTCAAAAAGGTATATTAATCGGCAAAGGCGGGAGTTTGCTAAAAAAAGTTGGAATAGAAGCAAGAGAAGAACTTGAAAAAATAACAGAAAAAAAAGTTTTTTTAGGCTTAGAAGTAAAAGTTGAGAAAGATTGGCGTAAAAAAGACAAAATTTTAAAAGATTTTGGATATAATACACAAGATAGTTGACAATAATAGTTCTAAAGAACTAGCAAAAAATAAAATGAGAGATTTATATAAGTATATAGGAGTGTGTGTATGAGAATAACGAGTATAGAAAATTACAATGTTAAAAAAGTAAATAATATGCGTTCCGGTAAGCAGCCGAGCTTTGGAAGAATTTGGGAAAAACACATACAATGGGGATCAAATTTTGATAAAAGTAAAGGTACAACGAATTTTCAATTGTTTTCATTTCCTGATGCATTAGCAGTATTTGTAGAGGTTGCTGCAAATAAGACTAAGGCAGGTTTAAAGAATATAAAAGAGAGGCTGGTAGGAGTTCTTGCACTTGCCGGAACAGGTTTAGCTTATGACAAAGCAATTCCGATAGATGATAATTCAAAAGCTTATAAAATGGAACATAAGGGCGACGGAATATATGTTGCAAATGACATAGATGCAAAACCTGACGACAAATATCGTTACATAATAGTAGACGGAGCTAGAAATGTCAACATTGTTAAAGACCCCTATGCAAAAAAACAGGAGAATATCCATGGCTGGAGTTCAATATATGATCCCGATAATTACAAATGGAAAAACACTAAATGGCTGGACGGAAAAGACCCCAGAAGAATTATAAGAAATCCAAAAGATGAAACATTACATGGATTAGCAAAATTAAGAATTGAAGAAATCAACATTCCTACAGTTACAAAAGAAGGTACATTTATTTCTGCAAAAAGTGCTATTGATAAGATTGCACAACAAGGTATTGTAAATGCAATTGAAATCATGCCTGTAGAAAATACATATTCAAAACAGTGGGGTTATGATGGTGTTGATAAATTTGCAATTAATGAAAGAATGGGTACCCACGCTGAATTAAAAGAATTAATAGATTATGCACATGGAAAAGGGTTGAATGTAATAATGGATATGGTTCCGAATCACATGGGACAAGATGGCGACTACTTATCACAAACAGGACAATATGAATACGATTCGACAGAATGGGGAGCAAAGTTAAATTATGAACACGATGGCAACAAATATGTAAGAGATTTTATGGTAAATGCCGCTCTCTGGTGGGCAAATGAATTTAAAGTTGATGGGCTAAGACTGGATATGACAAAGCATACGGCATCAGATTATCTGCTAAAACAAATCGTTGATGAAGTAAATGAACATAACCCTAATGTATTTCTAATAGCCGAAGATGGCAGAGATAACAAACTTTCTTTAACAAGATATGATGATACACAAAATACACACGAAGAAAAGATTAATAATATTGACTTGTTTGTTGATCTTATCGGAAAAGGCGCAAAATCAACTCCGCATGCAATAGGCTTTGACAGCGAATGGGATTTTCCGTTCGTGCATGCTCTATGGGATGCTGTTACACACAATAGTCGTACTTCACTAACTGCACTTGACGATGCGATGATAAATTCAAATCACAGAGTTAAATATATTATGAGCCATGATGAAATTGGTAATAAAGACGGTACAAGGCTAATTCCTAAAATTATGGCACAATATATGGATTATTTTTCAAATCTGAATGACAGTAATGAAAACAAGGGGCAAAAAGCTGCACGTTTATCACAAGATATATTTGTAGCATTGTTAACCGGAAAAAACTCTACTGATGAAGACTTAAAAAAACTTCAACAAGATTACGGAATGAGATACATATTTGATAGAACCGCTCTTGTTAACGGTCTAAAAGCTGCATTAGCAAAATCAAGACTAGCCTATGGTACCATTATGACAGTACCCGGACCAAAAATGATTTTCCAAGGCGAAGGTTCTGTCGATATGTCTTACTTTAAATTCTTTAGAGATTTCTCTCCTGAATTTCATAATTATCCTCCAAATAAGGGCATTCATGAAAAAATAAGTGCAGAAAAAGGATACGACATTTCTAATGAATACGCGATGAAAGATTCCATTGTAGGACAGATTAAACCCGGAGGCGAATTTGCTAATGTTCAAGAACAAATGATTGCTTATAATAAGGATTTATCAAAATTGATAGACTCTAATGAAGCTCTCCAATCCGGAATAATAAAATCTGTATATAGAGACCATGAAAATATGGTTCATATACATTCACTTGAAAAAGATGGAGAAAAGTTTTTAATATTTAAAAATTATGCTGACAATTTTCACAATGGGACTTATTCTTCATTAGGATTTCCTCATGACGGTAAATATATAGAAGTATTCAACAGTGATGACGTAATTTACGGCGGAAGCGGAAGATTAAATAAAGGTCGTGAAATTACTGCCGATAATCAGAATTTGAAATTAGCTGCAAACACAATGGTAATCTTGAAGAAATTGTAAATAGTTTTTAAACGTAGACAATTCCTGTCGTTGTGATACATGTAAATAATTATTTAAATAAATGCAACAAAATACATATTTTGTTGCATTTGTGCAACTAATTTTTTTTATTATTAACAATATTTTTAATCAAATCAAATGTAAACAATTGTAACAAATAACTTCCTTTGTGAAATTAGATACTTTTTAAATACTTTATATATATGTGAGATGTAGCAAACAAATTTACTTAAATCCCTAAATCCCTTCCTAATTAATTTTCCTAGCTTCTCCTAACCGAGAAGTTTTTTTTTTATTATTTATTATAATTTGTTAGTTGTTTATAATTTTCTATGATTTCCGGATGCCTTGAAATATACAAAGTATATTGCCGCATTTTTTCAAGAATATTTTTCGATATAATATGCTCAATTTTGCAGCCTAAACTTTCTGCTTCTTCTGGGCTTATCAATAATATTTTTTCAAAAAACTCCTTAAGCACATTATGTTTATGGTATACACTAATTGCTTCCTGCTTTCCTTTTTCGGTCAGAACAATCTCACCGTAACTCTCATACTTAATAAGTTCCTTCGCAACTAATTTTGATAGGGCTTCCGATACTGACGCGCGGGAGATATTAAGATTGCGCGCCAGTTGGGCACCCTTAAGTTGTGTTTTATGTATATCTGCAATGTAGATTGCTTCTAAGTAGTCTTCCAAACCTGATGATAATGAAGTATTATTCATATTACACATTATTGTAAGGTATACCTAACACTTTTGTCAAGTAAAATTTTTTTTGGGCTTAATTAACCCCTGTTTGTTATCCTGACCATTAATTCCTTTGCATAATCCATTTTTAAGGAAATATTTAAGAATATATACAAAACACTTGTAATTATTATAACTGTAACTATTTTTACAAGTTCAAATATGTACTTGGGTAAATTAAAGTCATTAAATTTTTCACACAGAATAAAACCAATAGTTAATGTTATTAGACCGGCAATTAACATTTTTCCTAAATTAATAAACAAGCTTTTATAATCCAGTCTTATTCTTTTAGAAATAAATATACCTAGCATTACTGCATTAAATAAAGTTATAAAGGATGTAGAAAGTGTAATTCCTGCAATTCCCATATTTAACTTTAATATCAAAAACCAATTTAAAAAAGCTTTCAATAGAATTGAAGATGTAGCAATAATAAAAGGTGTTTTTGAATCATTAAAGGCATAGTAAACCCTTGTTATTGAATCTCTGAAAACATAAGGCAGTATTGAAAAGGATAAAAAACAAAGTGCTTCTGATACCATAACAACGGCATTCGAATTAAATGCACCCCTTTCAAATATTAATGAAATTCCGTCTTGTGCAAGCAAAAGAATGAAAATGATTATTGGGATAGCAACAAAAAATAACACTCCGACCCCTTTATTAAAATAGCTTTTTATGGCATCGGCATTGCCTTCTCCCGCCAGTCTTGAAAATATAGGAAATAAAGGAACAAGAAACGCTGTTACCAAAATTCCTACCGGAAATTGGAAGATTCTATTTGCAAACACAACAGCTGTCCATGCTCCTAATACAAGATTTGATGCAAAAAACATATCAATATAAATACTTATCTGACCGACAGTAGAACTCAAAATGGCAGGAAATAAAAGCTCGCAGATTTCTTTAAATTTAACGGTTTTTACATCTAAATTGGGCTTAATTCTATATCCTATCTGTCTGATTTTAGGAAACTGAAGCAATATTTGACAAATTGCACCTAATGTAGTTGCGCCGGCAAGTACGAAACCGGATTTATCGCATTTGGCTATTGATATTGCGATTATTACCACAATACTCAATATCATTGGAGATAAATTCGGCAAAATATATTTTTTGTGAACAACTAAGAGTCCGTAATAAATACCTATAATACCACCTATTAATATAATAGGTGACATTATCCTAAAATGCGCTGAAGCAAGAGATATAAGCTCCGGTGAACCTGCTGATATTATCAGCCCCATAATTTTATCAGCAAATATAAAGCCTAAAATTGCAAAAATTGAGAAAAATATAAACGATACTGTTAAAAATGTATTATAAAGCTTATTTATCTCTATATCCGGTTTTTCATCAGCACCTATAAGTTTTGAAAAAACAGCTACGGCAGCACTATGAAAAGGACCGCCGACACCGCCGAGTATTATTATTGCAAGAGAAGGCAGCTGCAGAGCATAAAAATACGCATCAGACACTAGTGTTGCGCCATAAAAATTCGCAACGACCATATCTCTTACGAAACCTATAAGCTTACTGGCAACCGTCACTAATGCAATTAACCATGCTGCTTTTAGAATTCCTTCATTTTTAGTTTTTATTGCTTTACTTTCCATTAAAAATATCTTCCGAAAACTTATTCTTCTTCATCTTGAAAACTAAGCTTTGAATGTTTTTCCACTAATTCAATATATGCATTCACAGAACGTCCCAAAGAAGGAGCGTGAAGCGTTATGGTGTTATATCCGTCGTCAATAAACCTTGAAATATCAATTTTTTGTTCTCGATGAAAAACCGGCTTTGAAAGAACAAATTCCAGTTCTTTACCATTTATCATAACAGCAAGTTTAGGTGCTGTTGTATCTGTAATAACAATTTGCGCCCTTCCTATTGGAGCCCAGAAGGTTTGTTTTATATCATTTCCTGACACAGTTACCGGAATTGTTCCCAAATTAATACCTGAATAGTAATGTCTTAATATGTTATAATAAGGCTGACTAAGTTTTAATGCCATATACCCTGCTCCATATTGGCTCATGCCGACACCGTGACCGAATCCTCCTCCGTATACGATAATTTTTTGAACATTGCCATAATTATCTATTTGTTTTTCAAATACTGCATTTGCACTTGGCAGCGATACACCGTTTTTCTGAAATACTCTTCTTATGACTAATTCTTTTGAAATGGTATAACAACCTTTGGATGTCAGAATCTCAACCTCCATTATTTTACCGGAGTTACCGCGTTTCATCACTTTTATATCTTTAATTTTTCCTATATCATCACCTTCTCTTAGCGACGGATATACGAATCCTGTTTTTGATTGAGCGGGTAAAGTTGTTTTTAGGACGTCCTCAAGTTCTTTACCTGTCCATTCTTTTGTCCATCGATAATATGGAGATTGAATATCAAAAGAAGGAACTTTTGTTCCGTAAAACTCTTTTGCTTTTATATCATCAATTATCGGTTCAAACTCAGATTTATCAGGAACTGCTGTCAAATAAGCTTTAGTAGTTGACGGAAACTTCTTTGTATAAGGGTCCGAGAATGCGTTTGCATAACTCTCAGTATAACCGCCTGCTGTTGAACTATACAAAGCTAAAATTAATTCATTATTGTATAGAGCAACAACTCCGTCCGTTTCCATGACAGCTCTTGTTGCCAAATCCTCTTCAGTATTTGCGCCGAAATATACTTGACTAGCAACACTGTCGACCACGTTAAATTCTTTATAAGCTTGAGTTCTTGGCGTTAAAACATAATTTCTTGCTGCTACAGCCTGTGCCTTTAAAGCTTCTAACCCAAAAGAAACAGGCATTTCATTTGGGACAACTCCTTTTAAATAATCTTGAATTTCTATTAAATTAACTATATAAAAACCTTCTTTAGATATATTTTGAACAATCTCAATAGCTCCATGGTATAACGCAGGTTTTCCTTTCCGTTGGAGACCTCTTACGCCTATTAATCCTTTAGGACACACTATAACAACGTCCGGCAAGATTGCTGAACTTTCATTAATCGTTGTAACAAGACCTCTTGAAGAAGCTTGAAAAGAGATATCAGTATTTGCAGGTATTTTTAAGATGGCTTTTCTTGAGGCTTTGTCGCATATTTCACACTCATCAGTACCATACAATACCGCTTCTTTTTTCTGAACATTTTGAAAATTATTATCTGTTATCCCGACTCTTACAATCTCAAAATCATTAACGGCAAAAGCACAACAAAAATTTACAGCAAAGAATATTAAAAATATGCATAATATTTTTTTCATTTTACCAACGTACATACTTATTTCAATTCCCAAACAGTTCCGTCTTTTGAATCCTTCAACAGAATTCCCGCATCATCAAGAGCAATTCTTATCTTATCTGCAATATCCCAGTTTTTTTCTGCTCTTGCGATTTTTCTTTTATTTATTACATCTTCCATTGAAGTAAATTCTTCATTAAGAGTTTTGCTTATACTTTTCAATTTTTCTTGCAGCTCTTCATCGCTTAACCCTGCCTTTTCAAATATAAACCCTAATGTTGTCGCCAGTTTATACAGAAGTGTATAAGCATAATCTACATCCTTATTTGCTTTATTTGTTAAATCAAATAATACTGCCAGAGCTTTTGAAGTATTTAAATCATCGTCCATTGCATCTACAAACTCTTTATACTCTTCCAGTTGTGTTATATCAATATTTTCTTTTAAATCTGTTCTTTTAGCATTTAGCATTCTTTTAACACCGGCTTGAGCAGATTGTAATGCCTCGTCAGAAAACTCAACAGGCATTCTGTAATGATTTGTTAAAATAAAGAATCTTATAGTATTTGAATCATAATTTTTTAGCAAATCATCTATTGTTAAAAAATTACCTAATGATTTTGACATTTTTTCTTTATTAATAGTAACAAAACCGTTATGCAGCCAATAATTAACAAATTTACATCCGTTAGCACATTCTGATTGAGCTATTTCATTTTCATGATGCGGGAATATTAAATCCGCACCACCCGCATGGATATCAATAGTTTTACCCAGATATTTCCTGCTCATTGCAGAGCACTCAATGTGCCACCCCGGACGACCGACACCCCATGGAGAATTGTATCCGAATTTTTCATCTTTTTTCCACAATGCAAAGTCTAGCGGATCTTCTTTTTGCTCCCCAACTTCAATTCTTGCACCGCTTTCTAATTGATCTATCGGTTGACCTGACAAAGAACCGTATTTCCCAAACTTTTTAACTCTAAAATAAACATCACCACCTGTTTCATAAGCATAACCTTTAGCGATTAAATCTTTATTCATTGAGATCATTTCCCCTAAAGTTTTAGTAGCAAAAGGCTCTATTGTCGGAGATAAATTATTTAAAGCTTTCATACTGTCAGAAAACTTGTTATACCAGAATTTTGAAACCTCCTCAGGCGTTTTTCCTTCTTTTTCTGCTTTTTTAAGAATTTTATCATCTACATCCGTTACGTTTCTGCAATATGTAACATCATACCCTTTGAATTTTAAATATCTGTATAATACATCCCAGGTTATATAGCACCTTGCATGTCCTAAGTGAGCGTTGTCGTATACCGTAGGACCGCAAACATACATTTTCACTTTATTTTCTTCTATCGGTTTAAATTCTTCAATTGTGCCAGTATATGTGTTATGAAGCTTTAACATAAAACTTACTCCTATATCCCGTCTTCCCCGATTAAATTTTAGTATAAAATGGCTCTCATGTAAACAATTCTTTTAGATAATAAAATCGGATATACATCGAATGTATAAAAAAATGTATGCAATCAAAGGAGACAATATTTTAGTATTTAAAAGCCTTCTACAGAAACAATGCACAATGACATAAAAATGCTTAAATTTAGGACATGTTTGTTTTTTTGTTTAATTACCATTAAATCTGCTTTGTACTGCAGTTTAAGACAGAGTACACCTTACGGCAAAGTACATAAATATTACAGAAAAGCATTTTTATAAAAAATAGCATTAAAAAAGCAAGGTCTAAAAGCCTTGTTATTTTGAGTTTTAAATATGGACCGCAGTGGACTCGTCTTGGATTTGCTCCACGCTCACAGAAAACTCGCTTTTAAACCTTACGGTTTAGCCGCTTCGTTTCTTCGCTATCCGGACTAACTCACTAAAATTGTTATTGTTCGTGTCGTCCGTCCGTAAATCCACCAAACCACCATTTGGGTGTTTCTCGCAATACAACACCATATAAAAAGAGGTAGGATAAACCTACCTCTTTTTATATGGGAGCAAGTGTACGATACTCTAACAAATTGCAAAGATGAAATACTTGATATGAGACATCAAATTATGGATATACTCAAGGATGATAATGACATAGTGGAAAATGATGTTCTTGGATAAACTCATGCACAGTGGGGGATAATATCTATCGTAGGTCTTAGAAAATAATGACTTATTTGTATATCTTCATGTATGTTTCTATTATTTGTGATTGCTGTGTTATAGGTGTTTACTGAAAAATTGTTTTGTGTGCTACTTATCAATTTTCATGGATTGTGATTTTCAGTGTCCTATGGTTTTCTGACTGGCATGAAATTTTGTACCCCTGAGTCCTGATTTTATCATCAATCCTGATGTATTATTTGGGTCAAACAGACACAGGACATAGACCCAACGAAACGGAAGCAAGAATGAGAGAAGTGAACAAGGTGAAGACCCCCTAGAACACCCCCAAAAACTCGGGATGGCGAAAACATCCATTCAATTCGACAGACCGAGTTCAAGTGGTGATGAAGGTGGTGATGACGTAGTCCAATTTTATGATTGATGTAGTGAAGTGGTTGTCTTGTCTATGTTTTTACCTACTCTCGCAACTTTTGGGTATAGAGTTTATACCATGCAACCCTGTAACGTGCCTTAATAGGCTTGCTAGTGGGCTGAGAATGTGTTTTTATCTTAACAAATAGACAAAATAACAATATATCATTATAATCAGATTATGGGTAAAAAAGTTTGGATTACTAGTTATATATTTGTGATAATAATAGCACTCTGTTTTATAAGTATTTTTGAATATT
>CAMORE010000004.1 GCA_946623365.1 uncultured Acinetobacter sp. | reverse complement strand
AAAACTCTTATTATATCTACTTTTTCTCCTCTCTTTAATTCGGAGGTAAAGAGAGGAGAAAAAGTAGCAAAAAGAGGAGAGAAACACCGGTAGAATAAGATGTTTAGAATGCCCTTACGGGCATAGGACTAAATTGATGTTTTCGGCTTACGCCGAATCGTGCTGCGCAGCCTTCGCAAGAACGGCAGTTCACACGACAATAGTCTTGTAGGCTGCCGTTCTTGCGAAAACACCGTAGGTTCATTCGGCTTTGCCGAACCAGCCATTCAGACATTCAGCCGAAGGCTGATCTAAACTTCTTATTCAGCTCGGTGTTTTCCTTCTTTCTTTGGTACTTTCTTTCTTTTTTCAATAAGCGGAGATGCTTTACTTATCAATTTGCATCTTGGATTTACCCCTTACCTCCGAATTAAAAGGAAGAAAGAAAGTACATAAAGTATGCAACAAATTACGTTTTTTGTTGCGTTTATATGACTGATTATTTAACATACACATAAATGATACTTTGTTCGGTTTAATTTTTTATTGAATTTAGTGACATTATAAAACTTATATTTACAATTCTTAACATTTATTCAAAAAAAGTCAATTATTTCTTCTTGAAATACTTTATATATACATAGAGGATATTTATAGAAAAGGAGAATATTTATGGCATTAACAGTAGCAGGGAACAACTACCCACAACAAAAAGATATTATTGTAAAAAAACAAAAACCACAAAAGACTCAAATTGTTATAACGCTATTTGATGATTCTAACAGCTCTAAAAAAGAAACTACATTTACTTGCGTTAATACAAATGTTGCATATGTGGATCAAACAAATAAGAATCCAGTACATAAATGGATTACAGGTGGCGTAAAAAACATAATATGCAGGACTCAACAAGAATTTCAGAAATGGGTAAATGACTTTGAAAAACTTGCAGGCAAAAACGACAGAACAATTGATAAAGAAGACCAAGCCAGATTTAATAAAATGCAAATAGAGCAAGATTCTCAAGATTCTGTCAGAATAGGTGATTTTGAAATAGGCGATTTTGAATTGTAAAACAATTCATCAGCTTTTCTCAAGCAGAACAATTATAACAACATTCCGGTTTTGGTATTTAATCAAAACCGGAATGTTGTTATATCCGAATTAAATATTTTAAATAATTTAATTTGTTATTCTTTTTCTTTTATTTGCTTAGCGCCTGCTAAATCATCATCACTTACTTTTGCTTCTTTTGCGGCATCTTCAAGTTCTAATTGTTTATTAATAACAACTGTTTGAACAACCTGGAAGCAGTTACTTGCTACAAGATAGAGAAGTACGCCCGCAGGAATCGGAATTATAAAGAATGTAAAACCGAGCATTAGAGGCATAAACGTATTCATAGATTTTTGCATAGCTGCCTGAGCAGGATCCTGATTTGCATTCTTATTCATAGCCATCATTGCCTTTTGAGACATAACCATTGTAAGTATGAATAATACAAGTAATGCAAATACATCCCAGTGAAATTCTGCTTTAACTTCTTTTGTCGGAATCGTGCTTATTAATAAACCGTCTTTTCTCTGGAAAGTCAAATTTTCAACTTCTTTTGTATTTACATCAGTAACTGCTATTTCAGCCTTTTCAATTTGGTCAAGCTGAGAGAATTTTAAGTTTAAGCTGTCTAAGCTTACTTTAAAATCAGCAGGTTCTCCGGGCATCAATTCTCCTTGAACTTCTACCGCTTTATTTGGTTTTTCGATTTTTACGTTTTCCAGTGGTTCTTCAACCCCTTTTAAATAAACTTTTGCATTTTTAGCCGTCATAAAATTGTCGTATTTTGAAACGCCAAAAATACCGTCATTCGAGACACCAGCAGAAGTTTTCATTGTTGCATCAAGTCTTTTTACAAACAAAAACTGTGCATCTCCAGCCATTGAAATAAATTGTGGACTCATTAAAGTTGAATACAAAAGAATAAATATAGGCATTTGTATAAGCAGCGGAAAACATCCTGCCATCGGGTTAAACTTGTGTTCCTTATAGAATTCCATCATTTTTTGCTGCATCTTCTGAGGATCACTTTTATAGCGTTCCTGAATAGCTTTCATTTTTGGCTGCAATAATTGCATGGTTCTCATTGAACGCTGCTGTGAAACTCCCAGTGGCCACATTGCAGCTCTGACAATAACTGTTAACAATATAATTCCAATACCGTACCCGCCGGCAAGTGATAGCATTTTTAAAACTTTGATAGTTAGTGTTGTAAAATCCATAATTACTCTTCCCTTAAAATAATTTCTTCATAAAGCGCTATAATCACGCTATATTAAAGATACTTTAAAGATATAACTAAGTCAATAATTATGGTTTATTTTTGCATTACCCATATAAAAAGAAAAGTTGCTGAGAAAAATCAGCAACATTAAATAAACACGAGGATATTAAGAGAGAGTATAAAAAAGTTGTTGTAAAAGGAAAGTTGGCTTATTTACCTATTCCCTTTGTTTGCGTAACCTTAGTTACAGCCCTGTTGTTTTTTGTTTTATCTTACTTTATCTTACATATATATAAAGTATTTTTCTTCAAAGAAATTGCCTTTTTTATACGATATTTTTTATTTTTGTTACACATCTTAAAACTGTATACATTATGCATGTAAGATGTATATATTAATAACATAAATAAGATATTAACAGTTTTTCGACCAAAATAAAAAGACAATACTAATGCATCATTATACAACTACTCTATATATCGAATAATTAGCTAAAAATGCAACAAAATATGTTATTTGTTGCATTTTTAACTAATTGTTTGCTAAGTACGATTGCTTAGAGAATCAAAGATTCTTAAAGCAATTGGAACAATATATTAAAAGAATAAAACTGCAAGAATTACGCAAACCTTTTACTTTATAGTTAAGATGTTAAGAAATATTACAGATTCGGTTATTTGTAATAATAAATTAGTCAAAAAATTTTTTTAAGTTATTACTGTGTTTGCGACAAATTACAGATCTCTTTTGTAAACTTTTGTAACAAACTGTATTAAAAAATTAAAGTTTTCAAAAAAAATGCCGTTATATAGGAGTATAGAAAACACAATAACGTATGTTAAAAAAATATTAGTAGTACACAAGGAAACAAAGGAGAACAAAAACTATGGGTTTAGCAGCATCACAAGCAAGGTTAATCTCTTTACAAGCAAGAATGTCAGATCTTGAGTATGAAGGACAACAGATTAACCAACAAAGACAAACACTGACAAACAAAATGAACGAAGTTTACAATGCAGCAATGGATATGGAAGTACCTACCGCTCCGAGTAAGATTGACTACCATGTAGAAGCTTATACAGGTAAATGCGGTTCTTCTGTCGTAGAAGTTGAAAAAACCGGAACCGGATATTCTGCAACAATGCAGGCTGGCGGTTATACAACAAGACCTCGCTCAGGAGAAGCATATGTTGTAAGTGAACCGGAACCAAAATTTGAATATACAACAGAAAACAGTGCAACATCAGAGCTTAGTATAAATAATTTATCTACTTTGGCTGATGTAAGAAACGCCCTAGCAACAGGAAATTATATCGTTGTTGATGAGAAGGGGGAAGAAGTATCAGCAGAAACAGCTTGTCCTGATGGAAAGTTTGATTCAGACAAGTATGATATCGTCGGATTTACTCCAGCAAAGGTTGGTCAACAAGATGCTAAGACTATCGATGCATGCAGAAAAGATGGTCAAGCTTTCCTAAATGCATTAGATGGCTTAAAAAACAGTGTTAAAAACTTTAAAGAGACAGAGTGGAGAGTTATTCAAGACGGTAAATCGTATAGTTTTATTAAAGTGAGCGATTTACAAAATGCAAAACCAAGCGAAGCTGTAAACGGAAGAATGGCGGAATATGATGAAAAAGCATTTATTCCGGTAAGAGTTACTCATTGGGAACAAAATGAAAAGACTGGTGCCCTCGATTCCGTTACAGTTGCATACACTGAAAATGGAAAAGAAATTGAAACTACAATTGATTTACGTGCATCTGTAAATGCATACGATAATGATGCATATGACGAAGCAATGAAAGAATATGATGCGAAGAAAATTGAGTATGATAAAGCTCAAAATGACTTCAATCACCAAACTTCAATCTATCAAAGACAAGATAAACAATTAGAACTTAAACTGACAAGACTTGATAACGAAAGAAATGCATTGAACACAGAAATCGATTCAGTCAAGAAAGTTATCCAAGACGCATCAGAAAAAGGGTTCAAAACATTCTCAGGCTAGTACATATAAAACTACAAAACCTGAAGTATGTGTATAAAATAAATCTAAAGGCGGATGAAAATTCATCCGCCTTTCTTTTTGTAAAATACTAACACCCCATTCTAGGCTTCCCGTAAGGGGAAGGATCGTCTATCGAACACGCATTTGCATCCCCCTCCCCTTACGGGGAGGGACGGGGTGGGGTTTATCTGACTTATTATATATTAACCCGACCGGCTCAAATATGGACAATTATTTTTGTGGTTGATACAATATAATAGCTAAACAACAATTTATATGGGAGAATAAAATGAGAGTTAAAGAGCAAAAAGCTATGTGGCAGTCAAATTCTATGGGTGCATTTGACGGACTTAAACTAAAATTTAATAATTTTATAATTGACCAAACTATTAATTATTTGGGAAATAACTTTTCTAAACAAAAGTTAATTAATCTTGCAAAAATATTTGAAAAAATATCAGGCTCAAAAGGCGGTATAAACCACGCAAAAAGAATGCAATGGTTATTTGAATCTGAACATGCTCATCTTTTCTGGTGGAAAAGAATTTTAACGGAATTACACCCGAATTGCAGAAATAAATGGATTAAAAACTTTTTTGTAAACGGATATTACGGAGATAACCTGAGAAAGCGCTCTGAATTTAATGAAAAGAACGGATTTTTCCCCCCTACTGTTTTACTTGCAAGTATTACAAAAAACTGTAACTTTCACTGCAAAGGATGCTGGGCTCACGAATATGATGTTAGAGAAGATTTAACAAAAGACAAATGGAGAGAAATTTTTACGGAAGCTCGTGATATTATGGGCATCCATATATTCCCGATTGTCGGCGGAGAACCTTTCTGCAGGAAAGAATTCTTAGAGCTTTGTGAAGAATTTAATGATTGCACATTTATAACATTTACAAACGGTTCATTAATTACAGAAGCAACAGTAAAAGAATTACAAAGACTCGGCAATGTTCAACCAATGTTCTCTATAAGCGGTCTAAAAGAAAATACTGATGCCGTTCGCGGAGACGGAACATTTGATATGGTTATGGGCAAAATGGATATGCTAAAAAAAGCAGGTGTATTTTTTGGTGCTTCAGTTGTTGCAACAAGCCAAAACTGCGATGAAGTAACTTCTGACGAGTTTATGCAAATGTTATCGGATAAAGGCTGTTTATGGACTTGGTTCTTCCATTATGTTCCTGTCGGAGACAGTCCTGATATTTCTATGACGCCAAACGCAAATCAAAGAAGACAAATTCTCAAAGCCGTATATAATGCAAGGAACACCCTTCCGATGATGACAGTTGACTTCTGGGGTGACGGACCTGAAATGATGGGTTGTATAGCCGGAGGAAGACAGTATGTTCACGTTAACCCTAAAGGAGATGTTGAACCTTGCACATTTGTTCACTTAGCAACTCATAACGTCAACAATTGCACATTAACGGAAGCTCTTGCAGCACCGTTTATGAAAGCCGTTCGTGACGGGATTCCTTATGAGGACGGGAATATGTTAAGGCCTTGTATGATAGTGGACAGACCCGATGTTTTAAGAAAATACTATCAAGAATTCAAGCCGTATGAAACACATGAAAATGCGGCGGCATATTTAACCGATCCTAATATAACTTCCGAGATAGATAAGTATTCATCGGAAGTAAAAGAAATATTAGACAAAGATTGGAGAGAAAACCTTTGGATGACAATATTCCCGCTTGAAGGTGAGTATTATATAGATAGAGACAGCTTCTGTTCGACAGAAAAACCTCAAACAAATAGTCATACTTGCGATGGTAAGTGTGCAGGGTGCGGATGCCATTAAGCATTTTACTCAGATTTACTTTTTAGTCACACTTCTAACAGTATATAAAAAAGCGCCGTCAAAATTTGACGGCGCTTTTTATAATTACTTTATTTATACAATACCTTGGCATTTCATAGCTTCTGCAAGTTTATCAAAAGCAGCAAGGTTTGCTCCTGCTACATAATTTCCGGCACAACCGTATTTTTCAGCGTTACATTTACAAGCATTAAATATATTAACCATAATGCAATCAAGTTTTTCTATAACTTCATCAAAAGTGTAATAATATCGCATACTGTTTTGGCTCATTTCAATTGCTGATGTAGCGACACCGCCGGCATTAGCAGCTTTTGCAGGTCCTACCAATACACCTTTTTCAAGGAAAAAGTCCGTAGCTTCTTGAGTGCAAGGCATATTTGCACCTTCAGCAACCGCTAAAACACCATTTTCCACAAGTTTTTTTGCGGAATTTAATGTTAACTCATTTTGAGTAGCACAAGGCAAAGCTATATCCGTTTTTATATTCCAAATCGGAGAATCCTCTGATGTTCTTTCAGTATACTCAGCATCAGGATGTTTCTTTAAATAATCTTTTATTCTTCCTCTTTCAACTTCTTTAATTTGTTTTACTAAAGATAAATCGATACCGTTTTTATCATATATACATCCGTTAGAATCAGACATTGCAACAACATTTGCACCGTATTCCTGAGCTTTTTGGCATGCATAAATTGCTACGTTACCGGAGCCTGAGATTGTAACTGTTTTACCGGTAAAGCTTTCTCCTTTGGTTTTTAACATTTCCCTTGTGAAAAATACTAAACCGAATCCTGTTGCTTCTGTTCTGCCAAGAGAACCTCCGTAGCAAATTGACTTACCGGTTAAAACTCCGCCTTCGTATGCATCTCTTATTCTTTTATATTGACCGAACAAATAACCTATTTCCCTTCCTCCGACACCGATATCACCGGCAGGAACGTCAACATCATGACCGATATGTCTATATAATTCGGTCATAAAACTTTGGCAGAATCGCATAATTTCACTATCAGATTTACCCTTAGGGTCAAAATCACTTCCGCCTTTTCCACCACCAATTGGCAAACCTGTAAGAGCATTTTTGAATATTTGCTCAAAACCTAAAAATTTCATGATACTTTGGTTAACAGTCGGGTGAAACCTCAACCCCCCTTTATAAGGCCCGATTAGTGAACTGAATTGGACTCTAAAACCTCTGTTAACAATAACTTCTCCATTATCATTGACCCAAGGAACTCTAAAAGATATTATTCTCTCCGGTTCAACCATTCTTTCCAGAATTGCCAATTTTTCGTATTCAGGGTGTTGTTCAACCAAATGTTCAACAGAACATAAAACTTCTCTTACTGCTTGTAAATATTCAGGTTCACAAGCATATTTCTTTTCTAATTGATTAAGCACTCTTGTTATGTATTCATTCATACTTCTATAATCCTCTTCGTTATTGTCTTACAGAGATTAAAAATTGTTTACCTCTTAATTTTTTTTATACAATATTTTTTTTTAATTTGCAATAGAAAATAGAAAAAATTTATAAAAATTTTATATCAAAAAAAATTTTTATTTAGTTTACTTATATGTATTAAGTATTGAGTTTTTGTATAACATGTGTTATCATATTTATGTACATTTATCACAAACAATAAAGAAGGGTAGCAGTATGGAAATTAGTACAAATTACAATCAGGCTAATGATATTTTGTCGTCTGAAATAAAAGCTCAGCAGACGGAAGCCATGTATCAGGTTAAATTGATGAAAATGCAGCAGGATTCAGAAGCAGTAGTAGGAAATCTGCTCGAAGATACGGCTGAAATATCAAAAGAGGCCATGGATAAGTATTTATCCGAAATTAATGCTTAAAAAGTTTCATTAATACACAAACAAAACCTTGGGTCATGATCCAAGGTTTTGTTTGTGTTAGAATATGTACAGCCGAAATATATAATGGGAGTAGATACAGATTATGAAAGAAGATTATACGAATTTAACAAAGGAAGAATATTTAAAACTATACGAGCAACCGCTTGAAGAGTTAATAAATATATCTCATAAAATTACACTGGAAAATTTTGATAACACAGTTGAAGCATGCAGTATTATAAGCGCAAAAACAGGCGAGTGTTCGGAGAACTGTAAATACTGCGCTCAATCAAAACATAATCATGCAGAGATTGAATGTCATCCGCTATTAGATGTGGAAACTGTAAAAAAAGCTGCATTAAGTGCAAAAGAGAACGGTGCAACAAGATTTTGCATAGTTACATCCGGCAGAGTTCCGACAGGGAAAGATTTTGAAAAGATTCTTGAGATGATAAGAGCAGTAGCTGCAATTCCCGGAATTCACTGCTGTGCATCTTTAGGGCTATTGTCCGAAGAACAAATAAAACAAATCAAAGAAGCCGGCGTTGAAAGATTTAACCATAACATAAATACTTCAGAAAATTATCACAGTAAAATTTGTACGACACATAATTTTTCAGACAGAGTAAATACCGTAAAAATGATTACAAAACATGGTATAGAAGCTTGCTGCGGTGTTATTATCGGAATGGGCGAAACCAGAGAAGACAGAGTAGATATGGCTTTATCATTAAAAGAACTTAACCCTAAAACAGTCCCGATTAATTTTCTTAATCCAATAAAAGGTACTCCGCTTGAAGATTATGAAAGTAAAATAGATGAAGAAGAAATTTTAAAAACTATTTGTATATTCAGAATGATTTTACCAAAAGCGATGTTGAGATATGCCGGCGGAAGAACTTCAAGATTAAGTGAATATAACCAAAAAATAGGTATAATTGCAGGAATAAATTCTTTGCTGGTCGGTAATTATTTAACAACATGCGGTTCTAAATCCGAAAAAGATAAGCAAATGCTGAAAGAACTTGATTTAACAATGTCTGTAAACTAACAGGTAAATAAATATCAATAAAATTTTTGCGCTTTTAAATTAAAAGCGCAAAAATTTTTTTTAGAAGTTTATATAATATTATGATTTCATTAACAGGGAATAAAAATATAATACATAACGCAGAATTAATTGAACGTAGTGCACGCACAGTCTACAACCATGTATCTGCAAGTAAATTAAAAACAGTATTAGACATTGATAAAAATTCGCCTGAATATATAAAAAGTATCGGACAAGAAGTCGGACTCACCAGAGAGATGTTTCGACAAGGCGGGGATTTCTATTCATCTCTTATTTTTAGATTGCAGGAAAAAGGAATCGGTAACTGCACTGAAGATGCTATATTTGCTCAATTGTTGGGAATGCTTAACGGACAAAAAAATATATATGCAGGCGGGATTTATATTAACAAAAATAATAGACAAATTGGAATTTTAAACCATGCAGTAGCATTTATCACTAATAAAGATATAGAAAATAAAAAAGAGTACTTTTTTAAAAATCGGGAAGCTGTAATTATTGATCCTTGGCTTAATATTACTGATTTTGCAGGCAGTTATTTTAATAAAATTAAAACTATTTTCAGAAAATATTTTAAAAATCTGTCTAACGATAATATAGTTATGGAATTAATTCGTTCAGAAGCACATAATCCCAGAGAATTTAAACAAATAAAAAAAGAGTGTTGTCCTCATACCTCATTATCAATCATACCTTTTATAGATAAGCAAGCTTTTAATCAAGCAGGTCAAGAACTAAAAGAATTTTTTCCCGAATTAATAATAAAGAAATTTAAACCGGTAATATTGGAAAATAAAAAGAATAGTAAAAATGTCCAATAGCCATTGTTACACTTAAGAGGGTTGACTTGCTGATTATTTTTATAAATAATAAAGATGTGCCTGACCGTAAAGTAATACTGAGCGGAAAGATATTGATATAAAATGTCGTGTCTTATTGGCACGACATTTATTTTTTTATAAATAAGGAGAAAATTATGGAAACACGCGTTGCAATTGTAGGAATTATCGTAGAAAACGATGCAGTTGTTTGCGATATTCAGAATCTATTAACGGAATATTCAAAATATATTATAGGGAGGATGGGAATTCCATACCAGCCGAAAGCTGTCAGAATTATTAGCGTAGTTCTTGATGCTCCGGTTGATATAATTAATGCCTTAACCGGAAAAATCGGTAAGTTAAACGGCGTTAATGCAAAGACAGTTTATTCAAATGTATAGCGGTAAATGACAATAGACACAGAGGTAAAAAAATGTACAATAAAAAATCATTAAAAGCGGAAGAATTTATAAACCATGAAGAAGTTTTAAGAACTTTAGAATATGCAGAAAAGAACAAAAATAATATAGAATTAATTAATGAAATATTGGAAAAAGCCCGCCCGACAAGAGTCGGCAGAGAAACATTTTGCAAAGGTTTAACTCACGAAGAAGCAAGTATTTTATTAGCATGTGATGATAAAAATATTTTAGAAAAAATATACAGTATTGCCGAAGAGATTAAGCAATCATTTTACGGAGAAAGAATTGTAATTTTTGCACCGCTCTATCTTTCTAATTATTGTACTAACGGTTGTGTATATTGCCCATATCATCATCAAAATAAGCACATTCCTAGAAAAAAACTTACTCAGGAAGAAGTTAAGGCAGAAGTCATTGCACTTCAAGATATGGGACATAAGCGATTAGCAATAGAATCAGGAGAAGACCCCGTTAACAATCCGATAGAATATATTTTAGAATGTATAAAAACAATTTATTCAATTAAACATAAAAACGGTGCAATAAGAAGGGTTAATGTTAATATCGCTGCTACAACAGTTGAAAACTACAGGCTTTTAAAAGAAGCCGGCATCGGGACTTATATTCTGTTTCAGGAAACTTACCATAAAGAAAGTTATGAAAAACTACATCCGACCGGACCGAAACATAACTATGCCTATCATACAGAAGCTATGGACAGAGCAATGGAAGGCGGCATAGATGATGTAGGGCTTGGAGTTTTATTCGGTTTGGAAAGATATAAATACGAATTTGCAGCTCTTTTAATGCATGCAGAACACCTTGAAGCTGTTCATGGGGTTGGACCTCATACGATTTCTGTTCCGAGAATTAAAAAAGCAGACGATATTGATCCGACAGCGTTTGATAACGGCATTGATGATGAGACATTTGCCAAGATAGTTGCCCTCACTCGTATTGCAGTTCCTTATACAGGAATAATTATTTCTACAAGAGAATCACAATCTGTTAGAGAAAAACTTCTCAAGCTTGGTGTATCGCAAGTTTCAGGAGCCTCAAGAACTTCTGTCGGAGGATACACAGAACCCGAAAGACCTATCGATACAGAACAATTTGATGTGTCTGACCAGAGAACTCTTGATGAAGTTGTAAGATGGCTTCTTGAACTCGGTTATATTCCGTCATTTTGTACGGCGTGTTACAGAGAAGGCAGAACCGGTGAGAGGTTTATGTCACTTTGTAAAACAGGACAAATACAAAACTGTTGTCAGCCAAATGCATTAATTACTCTTAAAGAATTTTTGATGGATTATGCATCGGAAGAAACAAAAAAAGTAGGTGAAGCTTTTATAATAAAAGAATTAGACAAAATAGAAAATGAAGCTGTAAAAAAAGTTCTTACAAACAATCTTAAAGAGATTGAACAGGGAAAAAGAGATTTCCGATTTTAGGAGAGTAGTAATCTAATTACAACAAAACATTTTTGATATAGAATTAAATTTATGAATGTTTTAGATGAGTTTGATACAATCACAGCTATAGCAACGCCGGTGGGTACGGGCGGAGTTGGTGTTATAAGAATTTCCGGTGAAAAATCGTTTGAGATTATAGAGAAAATTTTTACTAACCCTAATTTCGAGCCCAGAAAATTTAATCATGGTTGGATTGTTGATAAACTGCAGGAGTCTGAAAACGAAAATAACAACGAATATAAAATTCAATATATAGATGAAGTTATAGTTCTTCCATTTTTTGCCCCAAACAGTTATACTGGAGAAGATGTAATTGAAATTCAGTGTCATGGAGGAGTGAATGTTGTTAAAAATATTTTGAACCTCGTATTAAAAAATGGCGCAAGAATGGCTGAAAAAGGGGAATTTACAAAGCGAGCTTTTTTAAATAAAAGAATGGATTTATCTCAGGCTGAATCGGTAGCTGATATAATTCATTCAAAAACATCCGAGTTTGCAAAAATATCTGTGAAAAATCTTTCAGGCGTACTAAAAGAAAAAATCAACTTTATAAGAAATCAGATTTTTGAAGTTTTATCAAAAATAACTGCGGGAATAGATTTTCCTGAAGATGTAAAAGAGCCTGAATACGAATATTTAACGGACTCATTTAGTAGTATAATAGAGTTAATTGATTCGGTTCTTTCGGGTGCAAAAACTTCAAATATATTTAGACAAGGAGCTTCTGTTGCAATTATAGGAAAGCCGAATGTCGGGAAGTCATCCCTTTTTAATGCTCTTTTAAGTTTGGATAGGGCTATTGTTACTGATATAGCAGGAACAACAAGAGATGTAATAAAAGAGACTCTGGACCTTGGGATTCCTGTAACACTTGTAGATACAGCAGGTATAAGAGATAAAGGAGATGACAAAGTCGAGCAAATAGGAATAGAGTACTCTAAGCAATCTCTTGATGAAGCCGATTTGGTTCTTTTTGTATATGATTGCACACAGGGAATTACAGAAGAAGATAAAGATGTTCTGGCATTATTGAAAGATAAAAAATACATACTTATTGCAAATAAATCGGATTTATCACAGGAAAAGAACAATAATGCAGTGTATATATCCGCTTTAACAGGCGAAGGGATTGATGAATTAAAACAAGAACTTACAAAAAAAGTATGTGATATTAATCCTGAAAATTTAGAATTTGTAACTAACACCCGTCAGCAAGAATGCTTAAGAAAAGCTCGCAATTCAATTGAACAGGCATTGATTGCTTCACAGCTTCGAGAGCTTCAAGATCTTATATCAATTGATGTAAAAGCGGCAATTCTTGCTCTTGACGAGCTAACGGGAGAATTAATAACAGACGACATTCTGAATAACATATTTGATCACTTTTGTATCGGAAAGTAATTGAATTTAATTAAAACCAATTGCAAACATTTTCTTTACACAAGCTGGCTTCCAGTTCATTCATGATGTTAATCCGCGTCATTTCGTAGGTGACTGGAGTAATTGATATTTTGTTATTTCTTACCGCTGCAATATCTGTTGACGCATTTTCAGGCTCAGTAATAAGTTCTCCTGCCATCCAATAATAAACTTTTCCTCTCGGATCAATTCTTTTTTCATAGTCATCAGTAAAGATTCTGTTACCTAGTTCAGTGATTGCTATTCCTGCAATATCATCTTTTTCAAGTCCGGGAATATTAACATTAAGTATAGTTTTAGGAGGGATTTTATAAGTATCCAATCTATTTATAAGTTGAGTAATAAATTCACCCGCGAACCTGAAATCTTCGTATTCGTTACGCAAACTTGCAAGAGATGTTGCAATACTCGGAAATCCCATCATCGCCCCTTCCATTGCACAGCTGACAGTACCTGAATACAAAATATCGGCACCTAGATTAGGTCCATGGTTAATGCCAGATATTACTAAATCCGGCTTCTCATCTTCTTCTAAAATAGCATTTATAGCAAGCTTTACGCAATCTCCCGGAGTTCCTGTTGTCATCCAACACTTTTTTGCGCCATATTTGGGGTCAACTTCTTCCACTCGTAAGGGTGTATGAAGTGTTAGAGAATGTCCTGCCGCACTGCGTTCCCTGTCAGGAGCAACTACATATACATCATGATCTGGAGATAGAGATTCTATAAGCACTCTTATTCCGTTTGATAATATGCCATCATCATTTGATACAAGTATTTTCATATTAAACCTTTCTTGCAGAAATATTTTTACCCTTTAAGCCATTGCTTATGCAAACGTAATAGAACACCTTTTTGTCTCATATCGTTAATTGCAAAATCCAGTGCATTTTTGAGTTTAGCAGAGCCTTTACCTTGTCTTAATCCAATACCGTATGGTTCTCGGGTGTACCTTTTAGGTAAAATTTTAACCTCGGGATCTTCTAGAGCAAATCGGCTTAAAAGAGTGTCATCAGATGTCACAGCATTAATTTTTCCCTGTTTTAACGCTAAATATGCATCTTTATAGCTTCTAAAACCTATTATATTAGCATTCGGAACCATGTTGCTTATATTTTTTTCCGCAGTTGTACCCCAAATAATACCGACATTTTGTCCTGCTAAATCTCCAATTGTTCCAAGTTTGCTTGATGTTTTAGTTAATATAGCCATTCCCGCAGCATCATATGGAACTGAGAAGTTAATAATCTTTTCTCGTTGTGGATTTATAGTCATTGTAGCAATAACAATATCAACTTCTCCTGTTGTTAGTTTTATTAATCTGTCCCCCGGTGTTATCGGTACAAAATAAATTTTTTTGCGATTATTTAAAATATATTGAGCAATATATCGTGCAAGATCCGCATCATACCCACAGACTTCACCTTTTTCATTATAAAAACCAAAAGGTTTTGAATCTGTGTTGATACCTACCTTTATATAACCTCTTTGCATTATATCTTCAAACATATCTGTAGTTTCATATTTTTTGGGCTGCAAAAAAGTTATATGAAATATTATAAAGGCGACAAAAAGTAATGTTAAAATAATTCCGTATTGTTTCATAATTCGAGTTTCGGTTTCCTTCCGCAAGACTTATCTTCATCACAGAAACCCAGTCTTTCACACTTAGGCACAAGATATGGCTTTAACCATGGTTCTACTTTAATCAACTCTTCACACATAGACTTAACCATCGTCCTAATCTCGGTTTGAGCTCTGGAACATAATCTTAGATTAGCAATATGAATGAGTTCTCGTAAGTTTAAGCTTGCTACTATTGATGTAGAAGCAGCATTCGGAAGAACGGCTCTTGCATCCTCAGCCGGAATTCCTGCGTCTACAAACTCTGTATATTTTTCTGCGATTTCGCCCATAAAATCAACAAATTTTTTCTTTAATTCTTCATTTTTTTCTATCGTTGGAGGAATAAGATAATCAAATTGTCCTTTTTCTTTTACATATCTTTGTGATTTTTGAGAAAAAGACATATGACGATGTCTTACAAGCTGGTGAGTACAAGCTCTTGATACATTAGAAATTGCAAAAGTTACTTGGACATGCTCTATTACTGAATAATGTCCGGAACCTACAACACGCTCAATCAGCTTAAGCATTTTTTCTTTATCATCAGTGCTGTTATATATATTTATCGGCATATCTGCACTGTAACAAGTTCTTGCAGCTGTATAAACAGTTTTCAGCATGTTTTCCGGTCTGGAAATAAGATTAACTACCGGTTTATTATTATGTTCTTCCATATACTACTCCCTCTTTTTTACAATGATAACATAATTCTTATTTATATAAAAGAGTTCTGAAAAAGTGAAACAGACTTTACAATTTAATAAAAATTTTGTATTATAAAAATAAGGTTTTTTCTTCAAATAGAGTTTAAAATTTGGAGAAAAACAAGAAAGGTTTAAATAAAAATAACAGATTTAAGAGATTTATAAGTATTTAATAAATTAACAAACATAATCTGTTCATATACTTAAATAAGCCCGCAGGGTGCATTTTGTTTAGCACCTGAAAAGACATTTATGTAAAGGATTAAAACAATGAAAGACACACAAGCTAACAAAATTGTTATAGCCGAGCGTGACAATATTGCTGCGGTTATAGAAAACGGAAAAGTTGCAGAATTTTTTGTGCATAGAGGAGAAATTATTCTTGGAGATGTTTATCTTGCACAAGTTGAAAATATTTTACCATCAATAGAAGCTGCTTTTGTAAATGTAGGTTCCGATAAAATGGGATTTCTGCACGCTCAAGATGTTGCCGGAAAAGGCGACTTGCAGGATAAACTTAAGCCGAAGCAAAAACTTGTTGTTCAGGTCGTAAAAGAACCCGTAGGACACAAAGGACCTCGAGTAACAACAGAGATATCTCTTCCGGGAAGATTTTTAGTATTAATGCCGAATGAAACAGGCATTAACGTAAGTAAAAAAATCACTTCTTCAAAAGAAAGAGCAAGATTAAAGTCATTAGTAAATCTGCTTAAACCGGTAGGAGTCGGTATTATCGTAAGAACAGAGGCTGAAGGTCAAACCGAAGCTGATATACAAGAAGATTTAGAAATTCTTTTGGAAAAATGGAATAATATTGTAACATCCGCAGAAAGCATGGAACCCCCCAGTCTTTTATACAGAGACCAAGACTTGTTATACAGAGTTATAAGAGAAGCATGCAACGAAGAAACTCAAGAAATTATTGTAGATACCGGTTTTGCTCTAAACAGGGTTCAAAATTTACTTCAAAACTGGCATATGAATAAAAATATTACAGTAACTTTGTATAAAGGTTCTGAACCGCTTCTGGTTGCTATGGATATTCACAAAGAGATTAAAGCAGCTTTACAAATGAAAGTTAATCTCCCGTCAGGCGGTTATTTGTTTATTCAAACAACAGAAGCATTAACGGTTATTGACGTTAACAGCGGCAAGTTTACAAATTCGGCTACTCAAGATGAAACTATTTTAAAAACGAATATAGAAGCTGTTCATGAAATTGCGCGCCAGTTAAGACTAAGGAATATCGGCGGCATGATAATCATAGATTTTATTGATATGACTAACCGCATAGATAAATTAACAATGATGGAAGAGCTTGAACTTGCTGTTGAATCCGATAAAGCTAAACCGCAAGTTGGTCAATTGTCAGACTTAGGACTTGTGGAAATGACTCGTCACAGACAAGGTCAAGCTATAAGCGAAATTTTTGCAAAACGCTGTCCGCATTGTCAAGGTAACGGATATATTATGGAAGATATGAAATTTGCATCCGCTACCGCAGAAGGCGAATACAGAGCTAAAGCAGCAAAAATAAAACTTCCGATGAATGACCGCAAGAAGTTTTCGAATAATAAATTTAACAAAAACGGAAATGGAACAAATGATAACCAAAGACCTGCCGAAGAAAATATTGAAACTAAGCAGCAAGAACCTGTAATTGAACAAAAAGAAAATCCGTCATTAAATGCTGCTGCGGAAGTTCAAGAAATAAAAGAAGAAAAGAAAACAAAATCTTCTAAAGCAAAAGGCAGAGGAAGAAAGAAAATACAAGAATCTGATGTTCAAACAAACGAACAAATTGCACAAACAGTATTGAATGAAGATGCTGTAATATCGCCTGTTATTGATGAAAAAACAGTTGTTATTGATGATAAAAAGACAGAAGTAGTCGATGTATCGGTTGAGAATTCTGAAACAGCAGAGCTAAGACAGGATATAAAAGAAAAGAAACCGGCTCCAAAACGTTCAAGAAGACCAAATCGAAATTCTCAGAAACGAGGAAGCAAGGCCGGCAATAAAAAAGCAGGTGAAGCTGTCGGAGGAAATGCAGAATAATATGCAAAAATTTTTTACGATACTTATAATGTGTTCTCTTGCGCTTCCTGTTTTCTCTGAAGAAATTCAGAATGAATACAAAGATGAAGCTCAAAATCAAAATAATTTGGAAATTGTAACAGAACAAGAACCAATTGTAGAAGATTCGAAAAGTATTCTCTCTGAGGATACTTTTCAATCAGATGTAAAACCATATAAAGAACCGGTGAGTAAAAAAAAGCTGGCAAAAAAGTTCATCATTGCAATGTTTTGTGTAGCGGGAACTTCTCTGTTTTTATTTGCAGTACTAAGTATATATAATAAAATAAAAGAAGTCTTTTCCCTGCAACAAACAGATGATAAAGAGGATAATACAACTCTGGACACTCCTGCAGATATAACAGAAGCTGTTAAATCTTTTGTAGAAAAAACTCGTTGGTAAAGGTATCATAAAGTTTAGCACGAGAGAACTTATTATGCTTTATAAAAGATTTCTTTTGCGTTGTATTTTTTCAAAATATTTTCTTCTTCTTTTTGAGCGTATTGATTTATACCCAGAGATGTAAGCGTAGCAAGACCTACAGCAGAAGCTGTTTCGATTAAAAACTGCTTTAAACGGCTTTGCATTTTTCTTGTAAGGTATGCTGCTCCAAAAGCACCTGTAAGAATCGCAACTGCAAAACCTATATTAGAATATAAATTCATTTTTTTATCATGGTCTTTAAATTTTTCGGCAAAGAATTTTGCTGAATTTTTAGGAACTTTATAATATCTGCCATAACCACCTTTATATTTCGCATCTACTTGAACATAACCGTTTTCTAATGGTTTTGATATCGTTGTTGTTACAGCCATACGGTAATCACTCCTTTGCATACTGTAAAACTTGTGAACAAAAATAATTGCTTCTTTTAATATTTTCCTTTACAAAAATTTACGATTAGATGGTGCGGAAAAACCCAAATTTAACAAATTTTTGAGTTTTTCCGCAAACTATTTATAGTATTTCATGCTTTTTTATTTTATTTACCCCTGTTTCTGCTATAATTTTGTTAAGAGGGATTCGAGGATAAGCCCCTAAGGAGAAGATATGCTAGAATTATTGAAAAAAAGTGCTGTAGAACAAGCAAAAGCAATTAAAAATAAAGAAGTTTCAGCAGTTGAACTAACAAAGGCATCTATTGAAAGAATTAAATCTATTGATGAAAAACTTGGTGCATTTAATTCTTTAACAGAAGATACCGCTCTTGAAACAGCAAAAAAAGTTGACGAAAAAGTTGCTAAAGGAGAAGAATTACCTCTTCTTGCAGGAGTACCTTTAGCATTAAAGGATAATATGAATTTAATCGGTTCAAAGACAACTGCTTCAAGTAAAATTTTGGAAAATTTTGTATCACCTTATAACGCAACTGCAACACAAAAACTTTTGGATAACTTGATTCCAATTGTCGGTAAAGCAAATTTAGATGAATTTGCAATGGGTTCTTCTAATGAAAACTCTGCATTTAAGAAAGTTCATAACCCATGGAATTTAAATAAAGTTCCGGGAGGTTCGTCAGGCGGTTCTGCTGCTTCTGTTGCATCTTGCGAATCAGCATTAGCTCTTGGTTCCGATACCGGCGGAAGCATTCGTCTTCCTGCAAGTTTCTGCGGGATTGTAGGGATGAAGCCTACATACGGAAAAGTCTCAAGGTATGGTTTAATAGCATTTGCATCGTCTCTTGATCAAATAGGACCTTTTGCAAGAACCGTTGAAGATGCTGCGGCTCTTTTAGAAGTAATATCAGGATATGATTACCATGACTCGACTTCTTTAAACTTGCCTGTTGAAAACTATAGAAATACTCTTAACAACGATATTAAAGGTTTAAAAGTCGGCGTTGTAAAAGAACTTATTGGAGAAGGTTTATCTGAAGATGTATCAAAAGCTATTCAAAATGCAATAGATACATATAAAGCTCAAGGAGCAGAAATTGTAGAAATATCTCTTCCAAATATTAAGCATTCAATAGGTATATACTACATTCTTGCTACAGCAGAATGCAGCTCAAACCTTGCAAGATTTGACGGCGTAAGATACGGACACAGAACTTCTGATGCAAAAAACTTGCTTGAAATGTATTGTAAAACCAGAGCTGAAGGTTTTGGTCCCGAAGTTAAAAGACGTATAATGTTAGGTACTTATGCTTTGAGCTCAGGATACTACGATGCATACTATAAAAAAGCCTTGCAAATGAGGAGGGTTGTTCATGAGGACTTTTTGAAAGCGTTTGAACAAGTAAACGTATTAATTGCTCCGACTTGTCCGAATACAGCATTTGATTTGGGTTCTAAAACTGAAGATCCTCTCTCAATGTATTTGACAGATATTGCAACTATAGGTGCAAACCTGTCAGGAATTCCTGCTATATCTGTTCCTGCCGGATTCGACAAAGATGGTATGCCGATTGGGCTGCAAATCATGGCTCCGCAACTAAAGGAAGCAGAATTATTTAATTTTGCTTACAAGTTTGAACAAGCACACGATTACTATAAACAACTTGCTAATATATAAATAAATTTAAAAGGCGGGTAATATCCCGCCTTATTTATAATAGCAAAATTTATTTTTTTGAGTTTTTAATTAATTATGATATATTCAAAACTTTTACAAACAAATATTCCAGTACAAATCGAATCAAAAAAGTTTACTCCTAAAGATTACGGAATGTTTACCAGATATCAGGTAAAAGATAATAAAATTCCTGTAGGATATGTGGATTTACAAGATACCAAAGAAGGCTGTTATGTAATGTATATTAAAAACCAAAATCCTGAACTTTATTCCGGATTTGGTCATATTGCGGATCAAATAGAAGTTGAACATTGCTTAAAAAGAAAAATATTACACCCGCATATAGAGTCAGAAGCTGCTATGGGAACATTAATACAGCATTATAAAAGAGGGAAACGCTATATAGACGAAACAATTAATAAGTATCTCGAAGGTATTGTTAAGCATTTGCAAAAAGGAGAGCAAATATATACGGGTCAATTTGGTGCACAGAAAATGTTTATGCCTCAGGATATGGTACAAAGAATTATTGAAAATATAAAAAAACATCCTTTACTTAAATAAATATGCACTTATGTAAAATTCTGGATTTTATTTTGTAATCTATGTTAAAATCTACATATAAGAAAAAGAGAGAGTAATTATGTTCGGAAAAAAAATTCAAACTAACATGGAGCTGGAGATTATTGAACAGAAAAAAATAATTCCTTATATTTTAATGAAATATATAAATCCGCAAAGCGGTGATATTAAGATTGATTTACCTCAAAACATAAGGAAAATTGTCCTTGTAGCAAGCGGATCATCCTATCATTGTGCAAGATTTGCGGTAGATTTGTTAGAAAAGTTTTCAGGAATTGAATCTAGAGCAATATATTCAAGTGAATTTCTGCTAAAAAGTGTAATCCCGCATGATGAAAATACCCTTTATATTTTTATTACTCAATCAGGGGAAACAAGTGACACTATAAAATCCGTTGAAAAAGTTAAATCTTCTACATCTTTAAAAACTTTATGTATCACAAATAAAGAGAATTCGACTATATGGAATATGTGTGATTACAGAGTTGCATGCTATGCAGGTGTTGAAAATGGAATCGCTGCCACTAAATCATTTACTTCACAAATGCTTTGTTTAATTTTAATATCACTAAAACTTGTCGAAAATGTCCATGGTAGTGAAGCAACCAAAGAATACAAAGAATCCCTTATTCATCTTCCTATAATTATAGAACGGGCTTTAGCCAAAAGAGATGAAATAAAATCATTTGCAGCACGTATGGCTAAAGAAAACAATATTATAATAACCGCAGACGGGATATCATATTCATTAGCAAAAGAAGCAGCTCTAAAAACTAAAGAAACTTCTTATAAAAATATAAGCGCGGCAATTTTAGGAGAATTCATGCACGGACATGTAGCAGTCCTAAATAATAAATCTACACTTATATATATAGCCGTAAACAAAATCTCTGAACGTTCGGTTTCTAATTTAAATAAGATTAAACTGGATTACAACCCAAAACTGGCAATAATAGGTCCGACTGATAACAGACTAAAACCCGACTACCATCTGTATATAGAATGTGAAAATGAAATTCAACAAATGTTCGCGGATGTTATAATATGCCAGCAAATTGCATTGGAAATTGCCTTAAAACTTAAACGCAATGTTGATCACCCCAAAGGATTGCATAAAGTAGTTGTTGACAGTATATAAAAACAAAAAGACCGGAAATCTTCCGATCTTTTGTTTTACCACCTTATCATCTTGAATGTAAAATTTTATGCACTTTCTTTAGTCTTATATCTTGCTTTTGCATTTATTGCATAACAAGTTGCTTGCAATCTTTGCGATAGAATAAACATATTTTTTTGAATATTTGCAACATCATTCATTGCTTCTAACATTTTTTGAGGATCAACCATAGATTCTATACTTTCATGGTTATCCACTTTCTCATCTGCATATTTTTTCACCAACAATTTGTCGATGTAGTCCCTTGCCCCAACAGCCATCTTTAATTCTCCATTTCTTATATTTACTTATCTTATTTTACTTATCTTTTCCCTTATATACATAAAAACATTTCTTTTGGAAAAATTGCTTTATTAAGACAATATGTTACAAAATTGTTACATTTTATATAAAATTTTATTAAATTTTTATTTATATATTTACTAATATATGAGCATACTATATTAAGTATTGTATAAATAGCAATAATATTATATAATAAGATATATAATTTAAAAGGAGAAAGAGATGCTGCCAATTATAACAGAAGATATTTCAACGGAAATTTATACTGAAGCATTTCAGGATGTACAATCTTGGAGAAAAAATATGGTTCAATATCTGAAAGAAGAAAACCCTGAAATTAATTCTGCAATACTGGAAGTTGCTAAACATGATGAAAGTATAGATCTTAAAGCTGTTGCTTTAGGTGCTTATTTATCATACAGACTGCTTGAAGTCGCAACCGAAAACGAAGGTTTGACAATTGAAGCATAATTAAAAAAATAAAAAAAGAAGCAGATAGAATATATTTATCTGCTTTCTTTTTTATACAGGTAATAATTTTAAATATTCTTTTGTCTTTAGTCTGATTTCTTTGTCTATATCAAAGATTTCATCGATATTAGGATTTTTAATTAATTCATGTTTTGACATTAAATACTCTACGGCATTAATGATGTCAAACAGTTTTATTTTTCCTTGAAGAAATTCAAAAACCGCCTCCTCGTTAGCTGCATTCAAACATACAGGTGCTGAACCGCCTATTTTTCCGGCATTATATGCCAAATTAAGAGCCTTAAATTTGTTCCAATCAGGTTCTTCAAAATCAAGCCTTGCAATCTCAGAGAAACTGAAACTCTTTGACTTTATTCCTTCATAACGTTCAGGATAAGTAATTGCATATTGAATCGGTATATGCATACTCGGAAGTCCCAACTGTGCTATAACACTGCCATCAACATATTCAATTGCAGAGTGAACAATACTTTGCGGATGCACTACGACTTTTATTTTGTCATATTCCTTATTAAATAAATGGTGAGCTTCAATTACTTCTAAACCTTTATTCATTAAGGTAGCACTGTCAACTGTAATTTTTTTTCCCATATTCCATTTTGGATGAGCTAATGCTTGTTCGACGGTTGCATTTTTCATTTCTTCAACTGATTTTTTAAGGAATGGTCCACCAGAAGCTGTAATAATCAAATTTTCTACTTGAGAAATATTTTTAATACATTGATGTATTGCACAATGTTCACTATCAACAGGTATTATATTAACACCATTTTCCTTTGCCATTGCCATTACTATATCGCCTGCCATTACTAATGTTTCTTTATTTGCAAGTGCAATATCAATTCCATTCTTTATAGCTGTTATTGTAGGTCTAAGTCCTACTTTACCTGAAACAGCGACTAATATAATATCATTTTCTTTATTTGAACAAATCTCGTCTAAAGACAGCGGTTTAGCACCTTTAATTAAGTTAATGTCTGATGCGTATGCATACTTCGGTTTAAATATCTTTATCTGTTCATTTAATAAATCAATATTATTGCCTGCTGTAAGAGCAACTATTTCAAATTTATCTTTTAATTTATCTATAACCTCTAATGCTTGTCTTCCAATAGATCCGGTAGATCCAAGTATACTAATTTTTCGTTTCATAATACCTATTTTCTAAAACTCTACATATTTATTATACACCGCTAAATTTTTATTAAAATATTTCCAACTTTAGTTGTAGCTTAATTTCAAAATATATCCTCTATTCTAATGATTTATTTTACATAAAATATTGGTATTGTAAGAAAGTTAAGTTATCTAATAAAAGGAAAAAGAAAGGATAGTATAATGGCAAACATTAACAAAGTAGAGCTAAATCTGGGCCGTAAAATTGCTAATCCGTTCAAAACAACTCGCAAATCAGACACAAACCCATTCAAGTATTCTAACTTTGAAGGTAATACTCTGCAATTTGCTGATGTTTTTGAAGGATTCGAACCTCAAAAAATTAGTAAGATGAAATTGATTACATCATCAGTTATCGGAAGTATTACAAAACTACGTAACAGCATTACAGAACCAATTGTAAATTTTGTAAACAGAGTTAGAGAAGGTATTACAAGCGCTTGGACATACGCAAAAAATACTGAAGTTAAAATTGCAGGTTTAGATAATCTTAGTGAAGGTATCCATAACGCATTGAATTATGACGTTGGTAAAGGTATAATAAATGCGCTTAATTACGATATCGGAAAAGGTATAAGTGATTCCATGTCTGCTATCGGTAAGAATATTACAGACAGCATATCATTCTTAAATAAGGATGTAACAGAATTAAATCTTGGTTTATCAGATAAATGGGCATCATTAATAAATAGAATAAATCTTAAAAATATCGGACATAATAAAATCTCATCAGATATGTCTGTTGCAGAATTAAGACAATTATGGGAAAAAGAAATTGAATTAACAGGTGCAAAAGAAATAGCTATTGATTCAACAAATAAAATGGAAGTGAGGGTAGCGTAATGAATAAAAATGTTGCAGAAATAATTGATGCATTAGCTGCTCATCAAGATCATTCTTCTATTGAAGTATTGGAAGAGTTAGGAACAAATTCTCCTGATAACGAAGTGAGAGAATATACTTCACGCGCATTGGTTAAAAAGAATGTTCATGACTCATTAAAAGTTGTTATTATCAATCAGGGTAAAGGTATAAATGACCTTTCACCTGCAGTTGCAATGAGCACAATTAATGAAATCTTATCTCTAAAAGACAAAACAGAAGTTATCAAAATTTTGGAAGATACAATAAACATGCATTCAGATGAAACAGTAAAAGAAAATGCACGATCAGTAAAATCATTATTAGCACTAAGCTAAATTTATAAATAGTAAAAAAACGCCTGCAATATTGCAGGCGTTTTTTATATACATTTTTCCGAGAAAAGCTTAAAATAACTTTGTTCGTGATCACAAACCGGACATTTACATGGTGCTTCTTTTCCTATATGTGTATGACCGCATTTTGAGCAAATCCACTGTGCAACTTCGCTTTTTGCATATAGTGTTTCATTTTTAATATCCTCAGCCAGTACTAAGAATCTATGGGCGTGACGCTTTTCTATTTCTCCGATATTATAAAATAATTTTGATATATCGTCAAAACCCTCTGCTTTTGCAGTTTGTGATGCATATTTATAAACATTTTCCCATTCATCTCTTTCCGCTGTTGAAGCGGAAATTAAATTTTCATATGTGGTTCCTAACAAATACGGATATATTGCATTCGGTGTATAAAATCCGTTTGGAATCTCTTTGTAAAATAATTTTGCATGTTCCAGTTCATTTGTCGCTGTTTCCAAAAATATTTCGGATATTAATTCAAAATTTTCTTTTTTAGCAATTTTAGCGTAAAATGTATACTTATTACGAGCTTGAGATTCTCCTGCAAAAGCATTAATCAAACATTGAAGCGTTTCAGATTTTTCAAATTTCATATAGACTCCTTTTCTTTTAGTTTTATCTGTAGAATAGATAATAACAATTACCTGACAGGAATCTCATTTGCTACATGTTATATATTGCAAATTTAAAACATTTGTAATATGATATATTATGGTATATAGTGTAATATATCTAAGGAGTGTGTGTATGAACATTTACGCCATAAACGGAATAAATGAAACTAATAAAAAAACTGATGTTAATTTTAAGAGACGATTAAATCCCGATGAGTTGGAAGTATATACAGAGGCTCTTAACAAGGGATTAAAATTATTAGACAAAAAAGTCGATATAATTATTCATAATTCAGCAGCACCCTCTTCATGGGGTGAAAATACAGGAATTGGTTCTTTGTTTTCAAGAACTACTCAAGAACTATTGATACCATTTTTAAAGTCACATGGTTTTTCAGGAATACAACAGGAGCCTAATAATCTAAGAAAGATTGGTGATCCTTCACCGTATGCACCGGAATCCTCAGCCAAAAACATATATATGATACCGTTAGAAAAACTTGCTACTTCAAAATATCATTATATATTACCAAGGACCGTTTTGGAATATATTGTTAACCATTCTAATAACTTAGGATATGTTGATTTTGACCAAGTAAATGCGAATTACGACCTTGCATTAAAATTTGCATATGACAGATTAAAACAGAATCTGTCTTTAGAAAATGATTTTAAAGAATTTAAAGCAAATAATCCTGATATTGAAAAAGCTGCAATATTTAGACTGTTAAATAATATTCATAAAAAACATTGGGAAGAGTGGGAAGGTATCGACAAGAATTTATATTCCCCTCGAAATCAGGAAGAAAAAATATTAGCTGAAAAACGAATTAGTCAACTTAAAAAGAAATACTATTTTGAAATTGATATTTTTTATTTTCAACAATTTCTTATTGAATTAGAAAATAAAGAATCAAATAAATTAGCTGAGGAATCCGGTATAAAAATCATAGGCGATTCTCCTGTTGCATCTCCGGCTGCAGATGAATGGATATATCAGGAACTATTTTTAAAAGATAAAGCTATTGGTTGTCCTCCTGATGCATTTTCCAGTGATGGTCAAAGGTGGGGTTTTAAATATTTTAATCCTAAATACATATTTAATCCTGATGGTACGCTAGGTAAAGCCGGAAAAATATTAAAAGAAAAATATGACAAATTTTTTGCAAGTTTCCCAGGAGGACTGAGAATAGACCATGTAATAGGCTTGGTAGACCCTTTTATCTATAATGTTAAGTCTTCAAAAATGCCAAGCGCACAAAAAGGAAGAATATATTCAGCCGGAGAATTTAAGAAAAATCCGGAAGAGTATTCTAACATTATGGAAAAAATTGTTCTACAATCAGCAAAAGAACATGGAATGGACAAGTCATCAATAATTTGTGAAGACTTGGGAGAACCGAATCTTCCGACACAAGAAGTTATGAAAAAACTTAAATTATCAGGAATCGGTGTAACACAGTTTGATTACAGAGGTGCAGATATGCCAAAAGACAGTGTAATTATGCTTGGCTCACATGATAATTTGTCATTTATTGAATATACAAATAATCTCTTCAAGTGCGCGATTGGAAAAAATCTTGACAGAATAGTTTTTATTAACAAAATTAAAACATTCTTAAGTAAATTTTTTCATTTTAAATTCTTAGATATAAATAAAGAATTAATGCATTTTATAAACAAAACAGATCTGTTGGCAAAAGATACCGCTCCTGCCGGTATAACTCAAAAAAGACTCAAACAATATGCACATGAAATACGCTCAGATAAAAAGAAATTCCTAGAGGCCGGTTTTACGGAATTATTTACAAGTCCGGCACGACGCATTCAGATATTTTTTACGGATTTTTGGGGAATGGGCAAAACATATAACAGACCAGGAACATCTCATGGCAACTGGATTCTGCGTATAAATAACAATTTTGAGAATGATTATTACAAAGCTGTAGCCGAAGGAAAAGCTCCGAATTTAGCACAAATAGTGGCAAATGCTCTTCGTCATAGAGGACTTGAAAAAGATAACGAAGAATTACTGGAAGACTTGGATAGTTCAGCCAAAATACTTAATGAAAAATAAGGAATGCACGTATGAAAATAGACAGTTGCTCATTACCGATAACATTTAAAATGAATTGCATAAAACCTGAATCTTGGAATAAGGAAGTATTAAAGGTTTTTGAACAATCAAATATAGTCAAGGAAATCGATAAAAAATATCCTAAAGCATCTGCGAATTATTTTTTCTTTGAACATTATAAAGAATCTACAGAAAAAGATATACCTCAAAAGATTCTTAGGACATTACTGTTTGATATAAATTTAGCTCCCAAAAAGATTTGGCATTGTAGAATTGACAGCGAAACAAAAGAAGGCCCCATACAAAAACTTTTAAATGAAATAAATAGTTATACATTAGCAAATATAGAAAATGATATTGAAACAGGAATAACAAGATATTCCTTAGATAGAAATCAGATACCTCCAAAAACAAGATCTTTTAAGTCGGTGTTAAATACAATACTGAGATATATAAACATTTCCCATAAGTAAAAGTAAAGAATTGTAACATTTTAACATTAAAAACTAAAGTTTTTCAAAATTTAGCCGATAAAACACATATAAGGTTTAGTATGTCGTTTTGTGAGGTATATTATGGAACAAGAAAAACTAATAAAACTTGATGAAAACTTAGAAAAAGATATTAAAGAGTGTAAAAAACAAGCAGAATTTATTGAAAAAGTTTTAACTATGCTTGTAAAAGGATTTATATCTGAATATTAGTGAATTTTGATTATTTTTGAACAATACCTATCATGGAGAAAAAGATTCAATTTATCTTCAATTTTCCCGTAATATTCCGTCTTAAGATTTAAATTTTCATTTAAACTGTGCTGAATGGAATATTCTTCTATACCTTAATTTATAATTAGCAATTCCCCTTCCGGTTTTAACAGATTGCAAGCATGAATCAGCATTTCTTTTGGTTTTAGATATTTTACAGGCAATCCCCATTTTAAAATCGGATATTTTGTAAGAAATGGCAAAATCCAGATTATATAGTCATACATTTTTTGATGTTCCATAAAATCTGCGGCAATGTAATTTGTATTTTGTAGATTTTTTGTATAAAATTTTGCAATTTCAAACCTTGAATAAAATTTGTTATTAAGTCTGTAGGCGTCCAGTTCTATACCATCAATGAATAAATTTGGGGTAAGTGTTTTAAAAAAAAGGTACTGGCTTTTTACATACGACCAATTTTTTGAACCTATATCAAGTACTGATAAATTTTCATAACTTGTTTTTGTAAAGGTTTTATTAAACAAATCCAAAAAATACATATTTTCAAGAAAATTTCTTTCTGACAGGTTCTTAAATAAACTTAAGTCATATTTTTTAGAAAGCTTTTCATAGAGCATTTTAATGTCCTTGACTTCTAAAAGCTTTTCTAAATCCGCATTTTTTTCTGCATAGTTTTTTCGTGAAAATTTAATTTTCTTTCGCAGAAAAAAATCAAAATTATTTCTTATATTATCCGCAAAATATAACATGATATTTATTATACCAAATTAATATTCTGATGCTGCAAATATATTCAGAATAAATTTGCCCCTTGTATTTACCCCTTGTATTTACCCCTTGTATTTACCCCTTGTATTTACCC
>CAMORE010000003.1 GCA_946623365.1 uncultured Acinetobacter sp. | reverse complement strand
ACAAGCACCGCCGGATTTGTACCAAGAAGATTTCATTACATAATTTTCTTTGAATGCGTTGCTAAGACAAGAATCCTTATCTGCAGGTACAACTATCCCTTTTGAAGTCATCATAAATACATACATTTTTTTTGCATTTTCAGGCAAACCCCTTACATTTGGAGAAAAGTAAACTGGTGCTATAGCTTTTCCGTATTTTTCAGCAGGATATTTAGTACTATCGATAGACCACGTCAACGTAACAGGATAATATCCTATTGATGAATCATCATTTAATATACCGCAACTATTATAACCCGGAATATAGTCTATACATAAATTCTTATAAAAATTGGTATTTTTAGTATTTGCTATCGCTGGACCTATATCAATATAATTATCTTTGGTTTGAACTCCATGGTTATAGGTTGATTTATATGCAAAACTGTTATTAAAAAAGTCATTAAGACTACTTTTTCTCTTGTCGTAATCTTTTTCTGAGAAATCTCCGTTAGCTGCAACATATGACCTTGCTGCATTTTCTAAGTTGTTATGAAATTTTGCAAGTCTTGTTCCGACTTGTTTATATTTTGTATTTGATATAAGTGTCGGCATAGTTACCGCTGCAACCACGCCGATAATACCCAGTGTTATCAAAACTTCTGCTAAAGTGAACCCGAATTTCTTCATTTTCTCTCCTTTTATTTTTATATATACACTCTGCGTCTATACTAATTTTATAAATGAATTTGTTTTTGTCATGTTAAAACCCGACCTATTGGCTGTTTTTGTTGGGTTTCACCCAACCTACTGGCTATTGGCTTCCGACTATGATTCAGGGTCTTGCTGTTGTGGTTGTGACGAAGAGCTTCCATTCTTGTAACAAACACCGCCGGATTTATACCAGGAAGCATCAATAATATAATTTTTATTGTGCGCTTTATCAAGACAATCATCACCCGTAGCAGGGACAACTATACCTTTTGAAGAAATTGCATACACATACACTTTTCTTGCTTTTTCAGGCAGTCCGGTTACATTTGGAGAAAAGTAAACTCTTGCAACTGCTTCTCCATATTTTTCAGCCGGATATTTAGTCGTATCCATAGAACCTGTAGGCCAATATCCTATAGAAGAATCGTCTTTTAATACACCACAATTTTTATCGCATAGATTCCCATACATAACACTTGAACCCATTGTTATTGCACTTTTTTGAATACTATTATCCGAAGTTGCGACTCCACCTTTATAAGTTTCTTTATAGATAAAGCTGTTGTTAAAAAAGTCACTTAATGCTTCTTGTCTTTTGTCCGAATCTTTTACCGAGAAATCTCCGTTAGCTGCAACATAAGCTCTTGCTGCATTTTCTAAGTTGTTATGAAATTTTGCAAGTCTGGTTCCGACTTGTTTATATTTTGTATTTGATATAAGTGTCGGCATAGTTACCGCTGCAACCACGCCGATAATACCCAGTGTTATCAAAACTTCTGCTAAAGTGAACCCGAATTTCTTCATTTTCTCTCCTTTTATTTTTATATATATACACTCTGCGTCTATACTAATAGAATAAGTATAACACTTTAATTAAGATTTGCAAATTACTATATAAATGACTTTTTATATGATAAAATAACTCATTATGTATCAGATAAAAAACCGTATTTATTCTTCTTTTGATAAGACACAAAAAAGTGCTGTTTGTAATTTCTTGCGAGCGTTAACAAAACAAAATTTAAGCTTGGGAGCTGATGAAATTTTAAAAAAGTTTATTGAAGATGAAAAATACTATTTAGAGCTTAATGCTTCCCGTTTTCCTTTTTTAGAGAATGTAATTGATGATATAGAGTTTTTAAAAGATACCGAAGATTTTATAAAAGAATGCTGCAAGTATTATCAATATAAAGAAAAACAAAAACCTATAATTGAAGCACAAAAAGAATTTGAAAAGAAAAAAAGAAAATTTTTACAAGAAGCTAAAATGTCAAAAGAAAAGCCTACCAAAAAACAGCTTTACTATTATGATAAATTATGCAAAAAATACTGTGTAGAAAAAAAAGATACAAATGATTTATCAAAACTTGATTTAAAAAATGAAATAGAAAGAATTTTGGATGAACATTCAGACGATTATAAAAATGTTAATTGATTCCGGTATTGAAGAACGTGAAGCAAAGAGGGAAGTAAAAATGCTTCTTGAACATTTTTGCAATTATTCCGAAAAAGATGAAATTTTGGGGCGGAAATTAACCGAACAGGAACTGGAACTTGTAAAACTGAAAGTTCAAGCCAGATTAGCCGACAGAACACCCGTACAGTACATTATTGGTGAATCATATTTTATGGGTGAGTTTTTTAAGGTAACTCCCGATGTTCTGATTCCCAGAAGTGAAACAGAAATACTTGTCACAAAAGCAATTGATTTGATTAAAGATGAAAAATTAAAAAACGTCTTAGATATCGGAACAGGCTCCGGCTGCATTGCATGTACCCTCGCAAATCGTACGGATGCAGTGGTTTTGGGTGTTGATATTTCCTCAGATGCTCTGAGAATTGCGCTTGATAATGTTACAAGACTGGGTATTAATAATCGTGCTGTTTTTAGAAAATCAGACCTGTTCTCTAAAATTAGAGATGATGAAAAATTTGACATGATAATATCAAACCCTCCTTATATTCCTGTTGGAACCGATTTAGAACCCGAGTTGAAACACGAACCTCAAATTGCATTATTTGCGGAAGAAAACGGGCTTCAACTGTACAGAAAAATTGTCTCGGAAGCACCAAATTATCTAAAAACAAACGGCAGATTAATTTTTGAACTCGGAATAGGAGAAGCAGAATCTGTTAAAGCTTTTATGAGTGAGTACTTTGAAGATGTGCATATAATTAAAGATTTATCCGGCATAGATAGAGTAATATACGGACGTTTGATAGAGCATTCCTAATCATTCTGTTTTATGAGGATGACCAAACAGTCATCTTTACCGGTTTTTCTTCATATAACTTTCAAAACTTTTATCTTCTACAGTATAACCACAACCCTTATGAAGCTTGCCGGGGTAGCTGATTTTTTTTGCAGGATAATTTCTGCACATTTTAAGTCTTTTATCATAAACAGAACACAATCCTTCTTCTGTTACATATTTACAAGCAAATATTAAATTTCCGTCTTCATCTTTTCCCCTTATGTAAAATCTTTTATATGCGGGAAATAAAAATTGCATAATTTTAAAATCCGTTGTTGTATATGTATCAAAAGCATACATATACCTGCAGCATTTACCGCACTTAAGACATTTACCCGTAATCTTGTATTCCATTTTTTCCGGCACAAAGTAAGATAAGATTTCATTTTTTAAAATCGTCAAGAAACTTAACATAAGAAAAATAAAATTCCTCTAAAAATATTTATCTGGTAAAATATAGTTAATAATATACTATATTTTTTAACCGCAGGTCAATCAGAGAGAACGTACTTAGGAGTAATATATGGGAAATTACAGTGTTCCGAGAAATAGAAAACGTGGGTATAAAGGAAGAATTAGTATTGATAATCCTTTATTATCCTTTGCTTTATATGTTGCTGTTTTTTGCATAGGAATTTTACTTGCAGGAATGATAGCATTAAAACTCTATTTAATATCACTTCCTCCAATTAAAAATCTTAATACTCTAAAGCCCAATATAGTTACAACATTCTGTGCCGGCGACGGTGAGGTTATTAAAACCTTTGCCGCATATACTTATTCTAATGTTCAATTGAGTGAAGTTCCGGAACAGTTGGTAAAAGCTCTTATTGCCACAGAAGATAAAAATTTTTATAAACATCAGGGTTACGATTTATTAGGTCTTGTTCGTTCAATGATAGCAAATATTCTGGCGGGTCATGTTGTTCAAGGGGCAAGTACAATAACACAGCAGCTTTCAAGAATACTGTTTTTATCTAATGAAAGAACATTTACAAGAAAAATTAAAGAGCTTCAAGTTGCTTCACAAATAGAAAAAACTATTTCTAAAGATAAAATTTTAGAAATGTACTTAAATAACGTTTATTTAGGCTCAGGTGCATATGGCGTAAAGGGTGCTGCTAAAATATATTTTAATAAAAATCTTAATCAATTAACTCTTCCTGAGATGGCATTAATTGCAGGACTACCGCAAGCACCTTCTGTATACTCACCATACAATAATATTAAGCTTGCAGAAAAACGCAGAAATCAGGTTCTTTTGAGAATGTACAAGATGAAATACATTGACAAAAAAACTTATGAAAATGCAAAGAAAGCAAAAATCACACTTTCAACAATGCCCGTAATGTATGCCACCAATAAAGCTCCGTATTTTTGCGATTATGTGATGAAAGAACTTCAAAAACTCGGATTTTCGGAAGACGAAATTGTAAATGGCGGTTTGAAAGTTGTTACAACACTTGATTATAATGCTCAAATAAAAGCTAACGAAGCAATTTTATCAAATCTTAATGCTTGGGGTATGAAACAAGATAAAAATCAGGCTGCTGTATTCTCGTTTAGCCCTATAGACGGAAGAATTCTTGTATATGCAGGCGGTAAAGATTATACTAAGAGTCAATATGACAGAGTATCACAATCTCAACGTCCGTCAGGTTCCGCTTTTAAACCTTTTATTTATACTGCAGCGATTGAAAAAGGATTTTCTCCCAATGATATGATAGAGGATTTACCTGTAAAATTAGGCAATTGGACTCCTAAAAATTACGGGAACAAGTACAGAGGGAAAATTCCTCTATATACAGCATTAATGGTATCATCAAATGTGTGTGCAGCCCGTTTGATGGATGAAATCGGAGTCAGACCTGTTATCCAGCTTGCAAGGGTAATGGGTATAACAACGCCGATTCCTTATGATTATACGATTGCACTCGGTTCAAACAGTGTTAAATTATTTGAAATGACTCGTGCATTCGGAGTTTTTGCTAATGGCGGATATAAAGTAGATCCATACGCAATAGAAAGAGTTGAATCCTCCAGAGGAACAATTCTTTATGAAGCAAAGAAAGCAAGAACAAGCAAGGTTTTGAATATAAATACTGCCGCTACAATGACTACAATTATGAAAACGGTTATAACAAACGGTACGGGAAGAGCCGCTAACATAGGTAAACCTGCCGCAGGTAAAACAGGTACAACCGATGACAGTAAGGATGCTTATTTTATAGGCTTTACGCCTGACGTAGTAACCGGTGTTTGGGTTGGTAATGATGATAATTCGCAAATGGGAGGAATCACAGGAGGAACTATTCCCGCAAAAATTTGGCATGATGTTATGTTAGTTGCAACTCAACCATATGGAAATTCTGATTTTGAATATCCGGAAGTTGTATTAAATCCGTTTAAAGCGTCTAGCGTTTCAGTTATTCCGCAAGGAGCAGACATTCAGAAAGCTGAAGATGAAAAAGCAGATGAAACAATGAAAACAGAAGAACAACTAAAAAGTGGTGCGCCTGTTCCTCCCATTATTAAACCCTTTCCATTAAAATCAGAATCTATACAATTAAATAAGAAGGAAGCTCACACTATTGAGGTTCCGATTGAAAGAGTTGAACCTCAATCAAATAATTTTGCACCAATTCCTGTGCAAACAGCTCCTATCGGACAATAAGGCTATTGTTCAACCTTCCAGTTTTTATCGACCAAAAGTGCGTATTTCCACCATTCTTGGGCAAATCTTATTTTATCATTTTTCCAAGGTTTTACGCTTCCTGCAAAGTGGACAATAACAGCTCGATTACCCATTTCCTGAATTGAATTTACAAAAATTAAATACGGGAAATATGTTTTCTTAAATTCTGCATATTCAAAATCGTGGTCTTGCCATCTTGAAACAGTATTATATATCGGATTTAATTTTTTTACCTGCCAATCCGGAATTACTTCATTAAAGGCTGTTTGCGTCATTAAAGAACGTTTTTTATCTGCCTCTTTTGCAGCTATTAACTTTTGCGGAATATTGTTTTTGCGCATTTTTTCTAAATTTAACAGCATTATTCCGCAATTATAAACATACTTAACATAAGGAGGATAATAGGTTATATTATGCCCGAAAAAATTAAGGTCATATGTAATATATTTTATTCCGTATCTTCTTACTGCTGCAAGATAGTTTAGCTTTATATTTGTGTTATATAACGGCAGTAAATCTCCGCGAACTATGATATCAGAGTCTAAATACAAAACTTTGTTATATTGTTTTAAGAGCTTAGGCATCAAAAATTTGAATAAGTCAGCTCTGGATACATGCGCAGCAATGGGGTAATTACCAAAATACGCAATGTCGTTTAAAGATACATTTTGCAGATTAATACTAACATTTTTTTCTTCCATATGTTTTAATTCGGCAATTTCTTGTTCGGATAAATCTACGCATAAAATCGTTATATTATATATAGAATCGGGATTTTTATTTGTAATTACTGATTTTAATGCAACTTGCGTATATTTTTGATAGTTAGAATCTGTTGTAAAAACTATTTGTGCAATTTTATTATGTTCCGGTAAATTGGAGTATAATAAAAACAATAATATTAAAATTGCAAAAGTCCAAATTACTATCTTTTTCATTCTATTTTACTCCTTATGGTATAATATGTATTATATACTAAGGTATTAACTTTTTCATGCTGCCACTAAGAATTTTAAATTTTGCAACATTTTTACAATATCAGCGTTTTGTAATGCCGATATCGTTTTTGTTTTATATTTATAACGGTTTAAATTTTTCTGACTTTATACTATTTCAAAGTATTTTTAATATAACTTGTCTTATTGCTAAAATTCCGATGGGATATTTGGGAGATATTTTTTCTAAAAAATTTATTCTTATTATTTCCTATTTTTTATTTATGTTGAGGGTTGTATTATGGATATTTTTTAAAGGATTTTGGATTATACTGGCCGGAGAAGTTTTATATGGCTTATTCAAAGCACTGTATAGAGGAAATGTTGACAGTTATATTTATGAATATTTAGAACAAAATCAAACTCAGAAAAATATGGTATCAAGGTACGGCAAATTATCTTTTTATACATCACTTGGTTCAGCCGTCAGTTGTATAGCAGGCGTTATCTTGTACAAATATTTAGGGTTTAAATCGATTTTGTGTATAGAACTTTTTATGCAAATATTTGCAGTGATTTTATTATTTTTTATACCTAATCTTAAACCTGAAAATGTTGAGAAAAAACAGAAAAAAGAATATTTAACAAATATAAAAAACAGTATTTATTCAATAATAACAAATTCAAAAATAAATTATTTCGTATTTTATTCTACAATACTTACAGGTTTAACAGGAATTTTTGTCTGGAATTTTCAACCTTTGTTAAAAATATCTTCAGCACCGGTTATTATTTTTGGTGTAATAAGTTTTATAAATCAATCTTTAAGAGGTTTGGGCGGCCTATGCGCCAGAAGAGTAACAAATATTATTTCCCCAATCGGATTATTAAAATTGGAATATGCGGTAGTTATTTTATCTTTTATTGCAATACTTATAAGTTACAGAATTAAGCAATATGTACCTGTTTCAGTATGTATAATCTTGATTTGTTTTTCTATAATGTTTTTTGTAATGTTCAATGTTATAACAATATCAAAGATTCATGAATATATAGATGACACAAACAGAGCAACAATATCTTCTACCAATACTTTCTTTGGTGATTTTTCCGCATTTATCCTGTTGTTGGTTTTCAAATTCTTATATGATTATTTTGGAATATTCATATCTCTGTTAATATTTGCAGCTATATTTGCAATAATTTTATTCCCTCATAAGAGATTCTGCAAAAATATGCAGACCGTCTTGTAAGCTAACTTTAGGTATGTAATTCAACAATTTTTTTGCTTTTGTAATATCAGCATATGTTTTGTCAACATCACCTTTTTGCATCGGCATATGCTTAATAATAGCTTTTTTACCAATTTCTTTTTCCAGCATTTTGACTAATTCATTTAATTTTATAGGATTTGAAGACCCCAAATTTATGATTTCATACGGTGTACTTGTATAGTTGATTGCCAGAATAATTCCGTTAATAATATCTTCTATATTTGTATAATCACGATAGGATGAACCATCCCCATATATTGTGATTTCTTCGTTTTTAATTATCGCATTTGCAAATTTGCTTATTGCCAAATCCGGCCGCTGTTTTGGTCCGTATACAGTAAAAAACCTCAGACATATGGCATTAATACCGTACAAATCGGAATACCGTTTAATTATTTCTTCGCACATTTTCTTTGTTTTTGCGTATGGAGAAATTTGGGATAAATTTTCTTTATCTTCCGAAAATTTTTCTTCCTTTAAATTCCCGTATACAGAGGAAGATGAAGCAAATATTATGCGTTTGACAGAATATTTTTTCATCATATCAAGTATTTTAACAGTGCCGTCATAATTTACGGACATATATTCACTTTCTTGCAAGAAAGAATTTCTTACGCCAGCCTTTGCAGCCAAATGAATTACAAGATCAAATTTATTACTGCCAAAAAGGCTTTGCATCTTATCTTCATCCCTAATATCATATGGGAAAAAAGTAAAATTAGAATTTGCATTTAATGAACGTATATTATTTTCTTTAATTGATATCGAATAATAATCATCAAAATTATCAATGCCGCAGATATTGTGCATTTTTATTAATTTTTCTGCTAACGATGAACCAATAAAACCTGCACATCCGGTTATTAAAATATTCATGAAATAATCATAACATAAATTTTATTCAGCAGAAAGTACTTGCTTTTTAGAAGCAAGTTATAAAAAGAAAGCAAGTATTAGTCAGGCTTTTTTCAGTCTGAACCAATTAACGAATTTGTTAACAATGTTGTCTTGCGGAATACTGTCTAACGGTTCCGAAAAACTAATCTCTGTTTCATTTTCGTCTTCCTTGCGCTGGAACAAATCTTCTTCCGGCTGGTCTTTGCGTTTTCTTTCCTGCTGAAAATACATTCCCCCGCCGCCCATACCGCTTCCATCTTTGTATGCAGCGCCTGCTTTCATTGGTGGGTTGATATTTGAGAAATCAAAAGACATTTCTTTGCCTCTGATTTATGCATTGCATGTATATTATAACCTATTTTAGAAATTTTTTCACTATTTTTGTGATAAAATAGCTCTTAAGAGTGGGAAAAGGGAAATGTTTATGAGAAATTTATTAAGTTTTCTGGGTATATTTTTGTTAACTGCTTCTTTTGCTTTGGCAGGAGATTTAAGATTTGCGCAAGTTACTGATGTAAGATATTCTAAACTTGACAAGGATAATGCTTTATCAAAGGTTATTACTGATATAAATAAACAGAAAAATATAGAATTTGTTATTTTTACCGGTGATAATATACAAAAAGTAAATCCGGAATATCTGGAAGATTTTATAAAAGAGGCAAAAAAATTAAATATGCCGTTTTATGTAGTTATTGGCGATAAAGATGTTAATAAACATAAAGATTTGAGTAAGAAAGAATTTGCAAAAATTTTAAAAAAAAGATTACCGAATTACAGGCATTCGGACGTAAATTATATATTTGAAAAAAAAGGTGTAGTTTTCTTTGTTGTTGACGGTTCAAAAGATGTTATCCCCGGAACAAACGGATATTTTAAAGAGAACGTTGTAGAGTGGGTAGATGCTAATCTTGATTTATATCCGAAAAAGAATGTAATTATTTTTCAGCACTTTCCGTTAATCCCGCCTGCTAAAAATGAAAATTATATGACATTTAAACCTGAAAAATATTTACAGGTACTAGAAAAACATAATAATGTAAAAGCTGTTATCTCCGGTCACTTTGGTGTTAATAACGAAGAAACCGTTAACGGAATTTTACATATGTCAACAGCCCCGAGTCCGTCATACAGAATTATTGATATAATTGACTGTACTTCTTCAAATCCTACTATTTGGGCAGAAGTAAAAGAAGTACAATAAAAGTATAAAACATTCAATAGAAAAATTTATTTTTCTTATTAAAGCTTTTCAATTTTTCTGCAAAGGAACGTGACTGAAAAATATTAAACTTTATTTTAAATTGTGGTATGATATTACTATGGGGAGACTGTCAAAAGAAAACAATACATCAGTAAGAAATAAGTTATTTCTGAACAGATTAACTTTTATTCAAGCAGCCTTTTTAGCTGCAATTTTACTTTTTATTGTATATTTATTTTGCGTTCAAATACTTGATACAAGACATTTTCGCGTAAAAGCAAAAAAACAGCATAGTGCCAGATCTTTTGTCATGAGAGGCGATATATATGACAGAAACGGAATAAAACTTGCAACGGATACTGTTTATTACGATATTTTTGCAAGAAGAGATGATTATGTTCATGAGCCTGAAGAATTAGCAAAGATTCTTGCTCCGATATTAAAAATTTCTCAATATGATTTGACAGAAAAATTAAGACAAAATACATCAATGGTATCTATTAAAAAGAATGTTGACAGACACACCAGAGACAAAATTGCCAAACTAAATTTAAGAGAAATCCCTATGGATAAAAAAAGCATCAGAACATATCCCCAAGGGACTTTGGCATCTCACGTTCTCGGATATTACAATTTTGATGCAGATGTTGCATCAGGAGTTGAACTAACTGCTCAAGATAAGCTTGAAAGTGTTGATAAAGCCGCAAGTATAGAAATGACCCCCAAGGGAAAAGTTATTTATAATATAACAACTGATCCGATAGCCGTTACTAAACCGTTACGAGGGAAAGATGTTACTTTAACAATAGATGCCGCAGTTCAACATGTTTGTGAAAAAGAGTTGATGAAAGCAATAGACAAGTTTCACGCCCACAGAGGGGCAGTAATTGTTATGAATCCTCGTAATGGTGAGATTTTAGCCTATGCGGTTTATCCGTATTTCGACCCTAATAACTTTAAAAATGCATCCAGTTTTCAAATTAAAAATTGGACTTTAACGGACGTATTTCCGCCGGGTTCTACATTTAAAACGATTACAGTAGCCTCTGCAATAGAACTCGGAAAAATTAACAAATATTCAAAAATTAACGATACCGGTAAAATAAAAATCGGATGGTGGACAATAAAAAACTACGATTATGCAAGACATCCTAATCCGGGTATGATTGATTTAGTATATTTGTTTGAGCACTCAAGCAACGTTGCTTCCGTAATAGTTGCACAAATGATGGATAAACAAGAATACTACGATATTTTAAAAAAATTCGGATTCGGTAATAAAACCGGAATAGACCTTCCGGGAGAATCTGTAGGACTTTTAAAAAATCCGAATAAGTGGGATTCTTCTGACCACGCAACAATGGGATACGGCTATGGTTCTTCTGTTACAGCTATACAAATGGTGTCTGCTGTTTCAGCTTTAGCAAATGACGGAGTAAGAGTTACCCCTCATGTAATAAAATACTCGCCGGAAGAAGAAGCTAAAAAAATACAAAGAATTCAGGTAATGACACCTGAACACGCCAGAGTTGTAACAGATTTACTTACCGAAAGTATAAACAGAGGCAAATCTCCTATTAAAAATCCTAGCTATAATATTGCGGCAAAAACAGGAACTTCTATAAAACCAAAAGAGAACGGTGCCGGTTATACAAATAAACTTTATACTTCAATTGTCGGTTACATGCCGTCTACAGACCCTCAAGTTTTAATATATGTTATAGTGGACTCCGCTCAAGGCGGTGAAATATGGGGGAACACAGTTGCAGCTCCTATTTTTAAGGATATATCAATCCAAATTGCTCGTATTTTGAATTTGCAGCCGGATAAGTTTTAATTTATTATACAGTCATTAATGAAAGGAATAATTATGAGATTGAGAACATTGATAGATAATCTGAACTACACCGAACTTGTTAATATCGATGGTTTTACAAGTGAAATAGAAGGTATCTCATACAATTCAAAGAAAACAAAGCAAGACGATGTTTTTATCTGTATGACAGGTGAACACGTAGACGGTCATGAATACGCAGAAGAAGCTGTTGCAAACGGTGCCTGTCTCTGTATTGTAGAAAGACGTTTAAATCTTGATATTCCTCAAATAGTAGTAAGTGATACGAGTGAAGCAATCGCACAGATTTCTGATTTGTTTTATTCATCTCCGTCTTCAAAATTAAATCTTATCGGTGTAACCGGAACCAATGGCAAAACTACCGTTACACATCTTATACAAAAGCTTTATGAAGCAAACGGTCAAAAATGTGCTCTCATAGGAACATTAGGAAATAAAATGTCATCAGATGACAGCTACCATGATGCTAAGCATACAACTCCGCAAGCACCCGAACTACAAAAATTATTTGATGATATTTTAGATAAAGATATTCCAAATGTTGTAATGGAAGTTAGTTCACATGCACTTGCACAGCATAGAGTAGATTATTGTTCTTTTAACGGAGCTGTCTTAACTAATTTAACGCAGGACCACTTGGACTTTCATATTACAATGAACAACTACTTTAAGGCAAAAGCAAAATTATTTGAAGAAATATATGCGGGAGATTTTGCCGTAATTAACATGGATGATGAATATGCTGCAAGATTTATGGAAGTAATATCAATGGATGCGAACCTGCTAACATACGGTATAAAAAATAAGGCTAACGTACAAGCTGAAAATGTTAAATTTGATAATAACGGTGCGTCTTTTACCTGCATTATCAAAGATAAAAAATATGATGTTCATTTAAAAATGAACGGCATGTTTTCAGTATATAATGTTTTAGCGGCGCTCACAGTTGCCGTAGCCTTAGATTTTGATATAGAACTTTCAATAAAGACTCTTGAAAGTATAACAGGTGTTGCAGGAAGATTTGAGATTGTAACAAACAAGCCTACAGTAATTGTTGATTATGCACATACTCCTGACGGATTAGAAAATGTATTAAAAGCTGCAAGAGAAATTACGCCAAAAGATGGTAAGCTGATATGCGTATTTGGATGCGGCGGTGACAGAGATGCAACTAAGCGTCCGAAAATGGGAGCTATTGCAGAGGAATTTGCAGATAAAGTAATTGTTACTAGTGATAATCCGCGTTCAGAAGACCCTCAACAAATTATAACGGATATTCTTGCAGGTTTTAAAAGTGTTAACAATATTGTTGTAGAGCCGGATAGAGAACTCGCTATTAAAGAATCTTATAAACTTGCAAATGCAAATGATGTTGTTTTAGTTGCAGGAAAAGGACATGAAGATTATCAAATTCTGGCAACGGAAACCATACATTTTGATGATAGAGAAAAAGTCAGAGAAATTTTTATAGGTGATTAATGAAAACATTACCGATAGTAGAACAGCATTTCCATGGCGCATTTGGGGTTGATTTCAACAAGGCAGGAGTAAGTGATATTATTGAACTTGCCGGTAAAATGCGTCAAATAGGAGTTGGTTATATTTTACCTACGCTTGTAACCGATACCGTAGAAAATACCAAAAAACAAATTGCCATTATTAAAAAAGCCTCGGAAACTTGTCCTGAAATACTTGGAATACATTTGGAAGGAATATTTCTTAATCCTGAAAAAAAAGGAATTCATAATTCAGACCATTTTTTAGAATTGACAGTTGAAAATTATAAAATGGTAGAAGACGATTTTGTTAAAATAGTTACGCTAGCGCCTGAGCTTGATAAAGGTTTGATAAAATATTTAAAAGAAAAAGGAGTAAAAGTTCAAGCAGGACACTGTGTCGGTTGGAATCAAAAATATAAACCTGATGGTGCAACACATACATTTAATGCAATGTCGGGAATCTCCCACAAGTTTTCTTCTACTGCTAATTCGGCTTTATTGGATGATGATGTTTATACAGAAGTTATAGCAGATGGTATACACGTTATAGACGATGCTTTAAAACTTTTGTTAAAAACAAAACCTCAAGACAAAGTATTATTAATCAGCGATGCTTTACCTATTACATACAGCTCTGTTAAAGAAACAATTTTTGCCGATTCAAAAATATATTATGACGGTATAAAGGCAACTTCAAAAACAGGAACTTTGGCTGGCAGCACTAAGCTTTTACCTGAAATTATAAAAATTCTCGGGAAAAAAGGATTATTTAATCCTGTAATGATAGAAAACTCTTATAATTATCTTGGTATTAAACCGAAAGGTTCTTTAATCTGGGACGATGAATTTAATATTACTGATATAAAATTGTAAATGTTTATTATACGTACTGTAAAATTTCAACGATTCGGTTAAAACCACATTATTTCTCTACTTAATACTCCTTAATAGATTGACATGCAAGTATTATTCAGGTTTAATAAAGATGTATACACTTAGGGAAGAGAAGAAGCGATAAACGCTTTTAGGGAAAATATGTACATAAAACAACTGGAAGTAGACAACTTTAAGTCGTTTGCAAATAAAGTCGAGATACCAATGTTGAAAGGTTTTACTACAATTTCCGGTCCAAACGGCTCCGGAAAGAGTAATATTATTGACAGTATTTTATTTGCACTGGGTTTATCTTCCAGCAGAACTCTTCGTGCAGAAAAGCTCTTCCATCTTATATCAACCTACAACAAAAGAAATGAAGCTTTTGTAAAAGTTATTTTTGGTGACACAGATGAAGGTGATTTTTCTATATCCAGACGAATCAGAAAATCCTCTCAAGGGTTTAACAGTATTTTCTATATGGACGATAAAATCGTAACAAAAGAAGAAGTTTTAACTCGTCTTGAAAAATATAACATTACTCCTAACAGCTATAATGTTATGATGCAAGGAGATGTAATGAGTATTACAAATTGCACTCCGAATGAACGCAGAAAAATCATTGACGAAATTGCAGGAGTTGCCGATTTTGACAGAAGAATAGAACAAGCAACCGGAGAATTGGAAACTGTTGAAAAGCGTGTTGTAAATTCTAATCTTATTTTGAATGAAGTTAATACACGACTGGAGCAATTAAAAGAGGAAAAAGAAGTTGCTCTTAAATACCAGAAACTTAAAGATGAAAAAACAGGACTGGAAAGCCAGATAAGTACCGTTAAATTTTTTGACATAAAAAGAAGTCTTGAAAAAGCACATGAAAATATTTTAGAATTCACTAAAAAGAAAAAAGAAGAAGAAGTTAAGTCAAAAGACATTGAAGAAAGACTAAAACTTATAAAAGAAAAGTATGAAGAGCTTTCATCCACAATAAAGGAAAAAGGCGAAGGTCATCAGCTTGAACTTAAACAAAAAGCGGAAGAAATAAAAGGTTCGATTGACAGAAAAAATTCTGCCATAGATTATGCCGAAAAACAAATCCAAACCAATCTAAAAACAATAGAAAATACAAAAAACGGCATAGAAGTTCAAGAAGGTAAAATCAAAGATAGCGAATTAAAGATAGAATCAAAGAAAAATGCTATTTTAGATATTGATAAAAATATAGATGAGCAAAAAACAATATTACAAAAAATATTGGAAGACATGTCCGGTTTGAATGAAACAGCCGAGAAGCATCTTGAGAAACGCAATACATTAAGAAAAGAACTGGAAACATATCAAGATAGCGAAACAAAACTGATTCAAAAACAAGCTCCGATGGAATCCGAACTTTCCGCTAAGAAAAAAGCTGTTCAGGAGGCTCAATCAAAGCTTAAAGAACTTGAAGAATTTAAACAAAATTATGAAGAAAATAAATCTTCAAAACAATTGATTATAGAAACTTTATCTAAAGAAGTTGAAGATTTTAAAATTATCCTTAAAAATACATTGTATGAACTGGATAAGACTAAAAACGAAATCACAGACCTTAACTTTGACATTCAAGCGGCAAACAAGAAAGTTTATGAGCTTGTGGCAACTAAGAATGCAAATGAGGAAGCTAACCTCGGACGTGCGGTTGATACCGTTATAAGTGCAAATGTACGAGGTGTACACGCACCGTTAATGAAGCTGGGGCAGGTAGATGAAGAATATTCAACCGCAATGGAAATTGCAGTTGGAGGCAGGATGGCTAGCATAGTAGTTGATGATGAACATGTTGCTGCTACTTGTATTGAGCTGCTAAAATCTGCAGGAGCAGGGCGTGCAACTTTTATACCATTAAATAAAATTGTTAAATGTCCAAAGAGTTTAAATCTTCCTAAAGATAAAGGTGTAATTGATTTTGCAATAAACTTAATTGATTTTGATGAACAGTACTTGAATGCGTTTTATTATGCAGTAGGAGATACTCTTGTTGTAGAAGACAGGGAAGCCGCTCATAAGCTCATAGGTAAATACCGTATGGTAACATTATCCGGTGATTTGTTTGAAAAATCAGGTTCTATTACAGGCGGTTCAATCAAGAAAAGCGGGTTAAAGTTTGCTCAAAATTCTGATTCCGAGATTGATGCATATAAAGCTAAATTAAAAGAAATGGAAGCTAAATACTCTTCTCTTCTTGCTAAGCGTAATAATTTGGAATCTAAAATGGAAGATGTAAGATCTAAAAATACGGCTTCCACAACAGAACTGAGCAAAGCCAAATTGGAACTTTCAAACTTTGATACTATGTTTGAAAACACGCAAAAAAATATTGATGAAAAAACTGAATTTATAAAAGTTACGGAACCTGAGATTAAAGCTATAGAAAAATCTCTGGACAAATTGGAAGAAGAACACATTGGTTTGTCAGAAAAAATTACAACTGTTCAAACATCAATCCAAGAAATAGAAAAATTGATGAATGATACGGATCTTAAAGAACTTAAAGAAAAAACATCCGGTGTAGAAGCGGAAATCAAACGTTATGAAAAAAATAAAGCGGATGCAAACAATGAAATAGAAGGTTTGCACCAGATGATAGAGTTCTTTAAAACAACCATTAAAACTCATAATGAAACCATCTCTCATGCTCTTGAAACGAATAGAGAACTTTCTATGGATAAAGCAAAAAGAGGAGAAGAAATAAAAGGACTTCAAGAAGAGTTAGAAGTATTAAATGTTCAGATTAAAGAAATTACGGATAAATTAAGCGAACTTCTAAAACAAAGGGATGAAATTAACAATGATTTGGTTGCTTTAGAGACTAAAAAGAATCTTCAAGTATCGGAAATAGAAAGAATTGCAGAACAAATAGAATCATTTAAATCACGCAGAAGAGAGCTTGAACCTCAACTGGAAGAAACAAGAAATGCTTTGACTGAAGCAGGGGTAAATGTTAATGAATTAACTCCGATTGAGATGTCAATAGAAGAAATAACAAATCGTATTCAAAGGCTGCAAAAAAGAATGGATGAGCTTGGTGCGGTAAACATGAAAGCATTGGAAGATTTTGAAGCGGTATCAGCTCGTCAGGAACAGCTCCAAACTCAAATAGAGACCCTTTCAAGAGAACGTGAACAAATCTTAGAACGTATGAAGGGATATGAAGATTTAAAAAAAGAAACTTTCTTAAAAACATACAATGCTCTTAATGAAAACTTTAAAGACATATTCCATAAACTTTCTGATGGTGAAGGAACTTTGATTTTAGAAAACGAGGAAAAACCATTTGAAGGCGGATTAGATATAGAAGCGCAGCCAAGAGATAAGAAAAAACAAAGACTTGCAGGTATGTCGGGCGGTGAAAAAGCTTTAACGGCACTTGCATTTGTATTTGCAATACAAAAATACATGCCTGCGCCATTCTATGCTTTTGATGAAGTTGATGCAAGTTTAGATGGTATTAACGTTGAAAAGCTTGCTCATATAGTTCAATCTCAATCAGAAACAACTCAGTTTATTGTTGTAAGTCACAGAAAACCAATGATAGAATCTGCTAATAGAACAATTGGTGTAACTCAGAAGGAAAAAGGTATCTCGAAAGTTACCGGAGTTAAACTCAGAGATTAAAATATGGATTTCGCATATTTTTGCTGTTTTTATGTTATTCTGATTAAAAAGGGAGTATTTATATGGATAGAAATGTTATTTGCATCAAATGGGGTACAAAATTCGGTCCCGAATACGTTAACAAATTATACAGAATGGTTGAAAAGAACCTGACATTGCCTCATAGATTTGTATGTTTTACCGATAATGCGGAAGGAATTACGGAAGGAGTTGAAATCAGACCGTTACCGGAACTTAACGATGAAGGGATTCCCGACAGAATGTGGAAAAAACTGGGACTTTTTGCAAATCCGCTTTCAGATTTAACCGGAACAGCTTTGTTTTTGGACTTGGATATTATTATTAGAAGTTCTTTGGATCCGTTTTTTGAAGTTGAAGGAAGTTTTTTAATCTCTAAAGATTACGATTTTCCGCATGACATAATAGGAAACTCTTCGGTATTCCGTTTTGAAGTCGGAAAACATCCTGAAATTATTGAACATTTTTATCAGGAAGGTTTAACTATAAGACAACGATACAAAAATGAACAAGCCTTTTTATCATACGAGATGGATAGAAAAGGCTTATTAAAGTATTGGCCTAAAGATTGGGTCGTAAGTTTTAAGCGTCAATGTTTGCACAAATTCCCAATTTGCTGGTTTAAAACACCTCGTGATCCTGAGGAAGCCAAAATACTTATTTTCCATGGAAAACCTACTCCTGAACAAGCTTACAAAGGGTATTTCGGCAAAATGGGATTCCGTTACATAAAACCGACAAAATGGCTCGATAAGTATTGGAATTAGTTAATTTTTCTAGGTTACTTAAAGTTATTTAAAAGAACTTCTCTGTGTGTTTTTTAAATCATTTAAACAAGTTCCGAACATGCAGTTAGGATTTCTTTGCAGATTTTTGTTGTTATTCATCATATTATTTGCTGAATTTGAACTATCTCCGGGTTGCAGCATATTTTGTGTTTTGTTGATTTGATTAGTATTGTTTTGAAAAAGCGGCAAACCGTTTTGTTGTGCATTCGGAAGAGTACATACACTTTCGTTTGAATCAATCGGACACAGTGCAAACACCGGTGTAATACTAAATATTAAAAATGCAGTAAGAACATATTTCATAAAAAAGACCTCCTGATTTATTTTAGAATTTTTAACTCAACCTTCATTCCCTTAAAGTCTTAACTCTAAAAGGCAATATCAGCGAAAAGTGTGTGAACATACACTTTATCACCGATTTAAATTATACTTTGGTATTACTTCTAAAGTAGCTTCTTGATGTTCAAATAAAATGATAAAATAATTATGTAAGTCGAAGGCAGCAAGTGATATTGTCGAATTTTCGATTTTATAAAGTGTATGAAAAGCTTTGTGTGTGTGTTCGGCTTACTTCTTTAAAACTAAAATCTTTTCTTCATAATAATTAGCCTTGCTCCTTTTGTTTCTCTTCCGAAAGGGGCTTTATTCTTAAATAGTTGTATAATATTAATAAAAGAGGAGAAATATAAATGAACGATATTGAGAACTATATAAGATTAAGAGAAGAATTTTCTAAAAAGTTGGAACCTGCATCCGTTGCTGCTGAAAAAGCTTGCTGGGAATTTTTTATTAATTCTACTCCTGAAAATCAAAAAGAATATGAAAACTCAGAGAATGCATTATATAATTTATACAGAGACGAAAAAACCTATGAAGAACTTAAAACAATAGATTCAGACATTTTACCTCAACATGAAGCAAAACAATTAAAAGATTTGCTGAAATCTTTTGATGAAGAACTTAAAAGCGGTGAAGAAAAGAAAGCTTTGCGTAAAAAAGAAGCAGACATCGGTCAAAAGTATAATTCTTATATTCCCGAAATAGACGGCAGGGAAGTTACAAAAGTTGATATAATAAAGATTCTTCAAACAGAAAACAATCCTGATATAAGAAAAAAAGCATACGAAGCGAAAATTAAAGGTGGAGACTTAATCTCGGAGGATTTAATTGAGCTTGTCAAAATGCGTAATAAATACGCTAAAACCAAAGGATATAATAACTATTTTGAATACATGATTAAAGAAGAATACGATGTTGAACCTGAGTTTTTGGACAGACTTATCAGTGAAGTATATTTAAACGCACAGCAAAAAATAAAAATTCTTCAAGAAAAAAGACAAAAAGAATTACAAGAAACATTTAAGGTTAACCAATTGAAAGCGTTTCATTACGGATTATTGCTAAACTCCAACCCTGAAAAAGAAGTAAATGAAGTTTTGATTAATCATAATGTTGAAGATATCGCAAAAAAAACATACTCCGGCATGGGATATAATATTGATAAACTTCAGAAAGAAGGGAAAATCACATTGGATTTGTACCCGAGAAAAGGTAAAAACACTCATGGTTTCTGCTTTGGCATAGAAGCAGGAAAAGATTCCAGAATCCTTGCAAATCTTATGAATAACGTTCAAAGTCTGGATACACTTAATCATGAACTTGGTCACTGTGTTTATGATTTAGGATTATCACTAAATCTGCCGTTTATAGACAGACGTCCCGCATCATCTGCCGTAACAGAAGCTATAGCAATGATGATGGGTGATATTATGAAAAGAGAAAATATTTTAAAGGATGTTTTATCGGAAACTCTGCTGAAGAAGTTTAAGGATTCACATAAAGATGATGAAGCAAATTTTGTATCAAGAAGTTTGGAAATAATTGAATTTGAGCGGGAATTATACAAAAATCCGGTTCAAGATCCTGCAAAATTATGGTCGGAGATTAAGAAAAAATACTTAAACAGAGATGAAGAACCTGATAACGAATGGGCGACTATTCCGCATTATTTAACTCATCCGGGATATTACCAAAACTACTTCAGGGCAACCTTAATGAAAGCACAAATATATAATCATCTTAATAAAGTACTTGGAAATCTTACGGAAAATACCGCTTCTGCCGAATATCTTGAAAATAACATTTTCTCAAAAGGTGCTTCCATTGATGAATATGAACTGATTAAAAAGCTTACAAATAAAGAATTCAGTACAGAAGATTTCACGAATAGTTTATAATATTTTGCCAAATATTAATTTTTTGTTTATTTTTTAATATTTTGCTTAAAACAGTGGTTAAATGATAGTGTGAAAGAAATATTAATAAATAAGGAGAAATAAAAATGGCAAAAACAATAGGTATTGACTTAGGAACAACAAACTCGGTTGTAGCAGTTATGGAAGGCGGTAAACCAACTGTTATCGCAAACGCAGAAGGTATGAGAACAACTCCTTCTATCGTTGGTTTTTCTAAAACAGGTGAAAGACTTGTTGGTCAGCTTGCAAAACGTCAAGCAATCTTGAATCCTGATAAAACAATTGCTTCAATCAAACGTCATATGGGTGAAGATTATAAGAAAAATATTGACGGAAAAGATTATACTCCGCAAGAAATTTCTGCAATGATTTTAAGAAAATTAGCTGAAGATGCTTCTAACTACTTAGGTGAAAAAGTTACATCCGCAGTTATTACAGTTCCTGCTTACTTTAACGATGCTCAAAGACAAGCAACAAAAGATGCAGGTAAGATTGCAGGCTTAGATGTTCTTCGTATCGTTAACGAACCGACAGCTGCAGCTCTTGCTTACGGACTGGAAAAAGATAAATCGGAAAAAGTTCTTGTATTCGACTTAGGCGGCGGTACATTTGATGTTTCTATCTTAGAAATCGGTGACGGTGTTCATGAAGTTCTTTCTACATCAGGTGATACTCACTTAGGTGGTGATGACTTCGACCAAAAAATTATTAATTGGATTTGCGAAGAATTCAAAAAACAAGAAGGTATGGACTTAACTAACGATAAACAAGCTATGCAGCGTATCAAAGAAGCAGCTGAAAAAGCTAAATGCGAATTATCATCAGTAGTTGAAACTACAATCAACTTACCGTATATTACAGCTGACGCTAACGGCCCTAAACACTTGGAGTTAACTTTATCAAGAGCTAAGTTTGAAGACTTATCAAGAGACTTGTTAGACAGATGCAAAAAACCTGTAGAGCAAGCATTATCTGATGCAGGTTTAAGCAAGAATGATATTAACGAAGTCGTATTAGTCGGCGGTTCAACTCGTATTCCTGCTGTTCAACAATTAGTTAAAGATTACACAGGAAAAGATCCTAACCAATCTGTTAACCCTGATGAAGTTGTTGCGGTTGGTGCAGCAGTTCAAGCAGGTGTACTGGCAGGTGAAGTTAAAGATATCGTACTTCTTGATGTAACTCCGTTAACACTTGGTATTGAAACATTGGGCGGTGTTATGACAGCTTTGGTTCCAAGAAACACTACAATCCCTGTTTCTAAATCTCAAGTATTCTCAACTGCCGAAAATAACCAAACTGCTGTTGATATCAACGTTCTTCAAGGTGAAAGACCAATGGCTACAGATAACAAATCTTTAGGTATGTTCAGACTTGAAGGTATTGCTCCGGCAATGAGAGGCGTTCCGCAAATCGAAGTTACATTTGATATTGATGCTAACGGTATCGTAAACGTTTCTGCTAAAGATAAAGCTACAGGTAAAGAACAAAAGATTACAATCACAAATTCTTCTAACCTGTCAGAACAAGATATCGATAAGATGGTTAAAGAAGCTGAAGCTAATGCATCAGAAGATAAGAAGAAAAAAGAAGAAGCAGAAATCAAAAACAACGCTAATTCATTCATCTCTTCTGCTGAAAGATTAACAAAAGATTTTGAAGGCAAAATTGCTGAAGATGATTTGAAGAAACTTAACGAACAAAAAGAAGCTTTACAAAAGGCTCTTGATGAAAACAAATCATCAGATGAACTTAAGAAGATGAGTGAAGAATTACAGCAAACAATGTTCTCTATCTCTCAAAAAGCATATGAAGCAGTTCAAAAAGAAGGCGGAGGTGCTAATTCTGAAGCAAACAGCACCGGCGCAAGCGAAAATAAAAAAGATGACGATGTAATCGATGCTGAATATACTAAGGAGTAGAGATAATAACAAAAATAGTGCAAAGTAATTGAACTATTTATACTAAAAAATAAGCAAAGCGGCTTTTGCAAAATGCAAAAGCCGCTTTTTAATTTTATTAACAATATTATAAATTTTTTAATAAATCATTAATATCAATATCAAGAACTATTGATATATCATAAACAAGAAAAATTGATGGAGTTTGTTTGCCTCTCTCAATCAAGCTAATTGTACTTTCTGAAACATTAACTTTCTCTGCAAGCATTGCTTGAGTATAGTTTTTACGATTTCTTTCCGCTCGTATATTGTTTGCCAGAATGTTATTTCTATTATCTTTCATACATTTATTATGGGTTATTGACACAAACATCACAAGAGACTATACTATTACTTAGTAGTACTATTCTACTAGCAAGGAGTGCTAATCTATGAAATCGATTTTTAAATGGCTCTGGAACATATTTAAACATATAATACTTTTGCCATTATATTGTTCCATGCCGGATAAATATAATGGCGTTATGTATGATGAGTGGCTGGAAGAAGACAAAAAAGACGATGATGCAATCGACACTGAATATACTAAAGAGTAGTTGTATGTCGTGGTAAATTAAAAATTTACCACAACATACAACTTTTTGTTTTATTTTTTATCCTATTTTTTTGTTTGCTCATATTCTTCTTTTGTAATTGGTTTCCAGTCATTGTTACAATCACGTTTATAATAGTTTGTTTCACCGTCTTCCGGTTTTAAAGCGGTTTTTTGTTTTTTGAAAAAACTTTCTCCTAACAAATCTTTGACTGTAACCGATACTTTATTATCTTCATAATATGTAACGACATCATCTTTGTCGACAATACCATTTCCGTTTGTATCAGTTACGGAAGCTCCACCAAATGCTATATGGTTAAATTTATCAGATGCAGTATTTACATTCTGCCAATCAGTTGAATAGGTCCTATTCATTTTGTTATCCCATATAGAATAATTTATATTATTTCCTTGTTCATTTGTTACAGCAGTTGCAACGTGTTTTCCATTTTGAAAATAAACGGTGTTTTTTGAAGAAATTGCATTTTCTTCAGTATCAAAAACATTAAGTTCATTAGCTCCGGAGCTTTCCTTTTTGTATACATTATTCATGTTTTTAACACTTGCTTCATAACTTCCGAACTTCATGCCTACCATGTTTGCTACATTTTCTTGAATACTTTTAAAATCTACCATAATAAAATCCTCGCTTTCTATTCTATGTTTACTACTCATTTATGTATATATAAAGTAAAATCCAAAAATAAAATTGCGAACTTTGTAAAAATTTGTTACAAATATTTACAAATATACTCGTATAAACTACAAGCATAGTCGGTTGAGATGTACGAAATTATCGTATACGCTCTTAGAATAAATTATAACGAAAAAGAAACAATGAAGAAATTCGGAGAAAATGTCAAGAAATATCGTATGAGCCTTGGAATTACTCAGGAACGGCTTGCAGAACTTTGTGATTGTTCTTCTCAAACAATATCCGGAACAGAAACGGGATATAGCTTTCCTTCTTCAAAAGTACTTTTTAAACTGGCAGAAAATTTGCATGTCCCTTTGATGTATTTGTTTAATTTTGGCGAAGATCCTGTTATATCAAACAAGGAAGAAGATTCTGCAATAATCAATTTATTATCCGAGCTTTCTTTAGATAGAAAGAAACTTGCAATAAAAATTTTAAAAGTAATTAATGAAACATAATTTTTCGTTTACGTTCAGCAGCACTGCCAATTTGTAATATTTTTGTCCCCCAAAATACCGGTAGTCCATAGGTCATAGTAAATCAAAAATTTCCACAACTTGATTGTCGGTATGGAGTGTTAATCCATGAAATCAATTTTTAGAGGACTATAGAAAATATTTAAGAATATAAGAACTTCAGGTTTTTATCGAAATTTGTAAAGAAATGTAACAAAAATTTTTAACATTGAAATCAGATGATTTTTTTAAACTTTATATATATAACGAGAGTAAAAAGGTATAAACATGGTTCAAGCAATTAACGGAGCACAAAACAGTTATAATTTCTTCCAAGTTAAACCGGTCAATGAGCGGGAGGCAGGCGGTGCCGGTGCTATTCGTGGCGGAAGCAACTTTTTTGTTAACCCCGGTAGTGAAATTACAAGTTTTTATGGCGAATACGGAGTTGGTATAACACATGCATTCTCTGCTACTACAAACATTGACGGTTCAAGGGTCATATCAGGTATTGACGGAGAAGGGTTGGCTCATAGAAATGCAAATGAGTACGGTTTCCACGCAATAGGTTAAATTTTTACGCAGGTCATGACCTGCACCAAAATATATATAATTACGACCCATGGTGGGTCGTTTTTTGTTGCATTTTATCTCAGGGTTCTTTATACTGGGATTGTATGAATAACATTTTTGAAAAAAATATAAGTGCTTTAAAGCAAAAAAACGAAAAACTCGCAGATAACTTAGAAAAATATATATTATCTGATGTTCCGCAGCTTGTCAAAGAAAATAACTCCTTTAACTTTTTATATAAAGGAAAACTGCTGCATAACCCGATAAATCCGCTGGGAGAAGCAGCTGAAATATTTTCAATGGCTGAAAATACGCCTGTTACAATCCATTTGATTTACGGGATGGGACTCGGGTATTTATTTCAATATACTTCTGCAAAATCAGAAGGTACTGTTATTTTATATGAGCCCGACTTAAATATTTTAAGGACGGCATTTACTCTTGTTGATTTTTCCAACGATATATTGAAAAAAAATGTATATTTAACAAATGACTTTAATCAAGCCTGTGATTATATTTATCAAAAATCAAATATGAAAAATACTCCGCTGTTATTATCAACAAGCGCATATAGAGAGCTTGAGCCGGATAAATTTAATAATATGGTTAGGGAGCTGCAAGAAATTGTCGGACGTTTCAGTTTAGATTTAAAATACACTCAAGAAAGATTTTTTGAGCTTTTAATGAAAACGGTTAATAACATTCCTAAACTTGTACATGAAGTTCCTATTGCGGAATTCAAAGATGTTTACAAAGGAAAAACTGCTGTAGTAGTATCAGCCGGCCCAACATTAGACAGAAATATAGAAACAATTAAAAAATACAGGGATAATATAATTTTAATTACAGTCGGAACTGCAATGAAAGCTCTTTCAAAAAACAATATAACACCGGATTTTTTGTGCGTAATAGAAGCAAATGATTGCTCCAAGCAAATTGCGGGACTTGATTTAACAAATGTTAATTTTATAACAGAACCTTTTTCTAATCCGAATTTAAGAAAATTTGAATTTAAGAATACATATTCTCACATCTCACAGAACCTTCCCATAAACGAGTTTTGGTGTGATATATCAAAAGTAAACAATAAAGAGTATTGGTCTAAAGGAACTGTATCATATACAGCTTTAAATGTAGCAAGGATTTTGGGTTGTTCTAAAATTGTTCTTGTGGGGCAAGATTTGGCGTATATTGAAGGACAATGCTACAGTAAGGATTCTGCGTATAAAGATTTAACTTGCGTGTACAATGAAACTCTTAAAAAGTGGGAAATTACGGCATTGGATTTTGAAAACTTCTGTAACTCATTAGGAAATTACGATGACCCCGAAGTTAGAAAACAAATTGCAATAAATCGTTTGAAAAATCTGAATGCGGCTTTATATTACGTTAAAGGAATTAACGGAGATATGATTCCGACAGAATCCGTTTATGCTGCTTTTATTCAGCCGTTAAGCGAATTTACGCAGCTTTATCCCGACAGAGAATACATTAACACATCTCTTGTAGGTGCACAAATAGACGGTTTCAAAAATATATCGCTTGAAGAAGCTTTAAAATCTTCTGATTATATAGAAAATAGAACTATGACAACAGATTTTAAATATAATATACAAAATATAAAAGATAATTTATTTAAAGCAAAAGAAAGTCTAAAACCGGCTTTATTTATAACAGATGAGCTGAAAAAAATCAGCAAATCCATGAATAACGATTTAAAGCGATATAAAAATATAACACAGGAAATTTTAAAAAACTTAAAAAGATTATCAACGGGATATGCAGCGTTAAGTTGTGATTTTGGTGCAAAAAATAAGCTATTTGATTTTATTATGACAGCAGAAAAGATTGACATAGATTATGAGATGAAAATGCTTAGAGAATTTACGGTAGAATCTGTATCAAATATTGTTCAGAAAATCTCAAATTATGCTGATAAGGCAGAAGAAAAAATACACAGCTTTTCAGTAGAAACGGATAAAATATTGGGTGAACTTTAATGAAAGTCTTGATACAAAGGGTAAAAAGAGCAGAAGTAAATATAGATAACAAACCCTTCTCATCAATACGGCAGGGAATATTAGCATTAGTAGGCATAGAAAAAGGTGATACAAAAGAACAAGTTGAAAAACTTGCGAAAAAAGTTGTAAATTTGCGAATTTTTCCCGATGAAAATGATAAAATGAATCTTTCACTACTTGATATAAAAGGTGAAATGCTTATTGTATCTCAGTTTACTTTGTGCGGAGATTGCAAAAAGGGCACCCGTCCGAGTTTCGATAAATCTGCCGCACCGCAAATTGCCAAGGAATTATACGAATATTTTATTACACTGGTTAACTCATACGGAATAAAAACAGGGACAGGTATGTTTGGCGCAATGATGGATGTGTCATTAGTGAATGACGGCCCCGTTACATTCATGCTAAGTGCTGATGCAAAAGAATGAATAAGCGTTTAAGCTAAAGATATAAATGAAATTTACTTGTTTTGCGCTTAGATTATTTCATTTTTCTTTTTTAATTGATTCTGTCTCAGACTCCAAAATAATCCGCAATCTAACAAAATAATTCCTGTAATGAGAGATACTATTCCGTTTTTATTTGTGTTTTCTTTTTCAAATAAAAAATCACGACTTATTTTAGACAGCCCCCGTTTAAATTCTTTAGATTTATTTGAATGTATTTTAATAATATTTTTTACTGCTTCATCCAATTTACCTCGTTCTGCGACAAATACTTTGCCAATTATCGAAAATGTATTATAAATAGGTTGCAGCTTTTCTGATATAGGTTTAGATGCTTTCTTAACAACGATGCTGTATAGCGGGAGCTCTTCTATTTTTTGTAACAAACCTATTGATTCAAGCTCTTGTTTTAACTTTGGATTTTTTCCTTCATATATAAGTTTCAATTCTTCAAGTTTTTCAGATGTTCTTTTTTTGAAAAATTCTTTATTAACTGATTTTTTTTCGAATTCTTTTAAATTTATGTATTTCAATGGGTTTAAAAGTTCTTTATCATTTTTGTCATTTCCTGCTGTGATAATGATATCATTTTGTTTTAATGTATCTTCAACTAATAATTTCGTATTGTAAGATTTATTTTTTGCTTCTCCGCTCGGACGTACTTTGTGTATATCTTGCTTAAAAGGGAATATATCACAGGTGAAAAAAATATTTTTTGAATTAAAAAATTCTTTATATCCTCCTTCTGTAATCAAGCTTTGCGGAAACGGCAGAAATATTTTTTTATCTCTTAAAAGTTTTACGCATTCTTTATAACTGTCATAAGAACGTTGTGTTGTTATATGGAAATCAATATTGTCTTTTGTGTTTTCAAAAAAATTATTCATTTTTTCAGAATATGTTCTCATCTCGCTAATATTTATGCCTAAATTTATTTTAGACTGCGATACAGGAAGATAAGTTCCGTCAAAGTCAGAATAGAAATGTACCTTACCGGCTGAAAAACTAATATTAGAAGAACTTGTTATCTTCATATACACACACCTTTTGAAAAAATAATACAACTAAAGTTCTTTATTTGCAATATATTGAACAATATTTTTATATGTAACAATTCTTTAACAATTTACAAGAAAACATGAGCTTTTTTTTATCTTTCAAGTTACAATGTTTCTTGGAGTGGAATTTATGGAAGCAACAATGGACTTTGAACTCACAAATTACAATTTTTATTCAAGCCGATTGGATATGGAGTTAATATCCAACATAGTTGACACCCTAAAGGAAATTCTTGAAGAAGATAAGAAAGAAGAACAACCGCTGTTTTTGAGAGTCGCAGATGATTTTATTCTTAACATTGCCCGCAAAGTTGTTCAAGAAAAGAAAAAGACTTTTTTAATCGGAATTACGGGTGAAAGTGCTTCCGGTAAGACAGTTTTTGTAGATAATACAATTGAAGCTGTAGTTAGAGAAAAAAAAGAAGGAATATATACCGTAATTCGTCAGGATGATTATTATAAAGATACTTCCAAAGAGCTTAAGGAAGCCGGCAGTTATGATGCTTTATTTAAAACCGGATTCAGTTTTGATACCCCTGATGTAATAGATTTAGCATTAATGCGTAAACACTTGGAAGGTTTAAAACATGGCGAAACGGTTCAATCACCTAAATATGATTTTGTAACGTGCGAATCACATCCGAATGGTGATATAAAAAAACCGGCAAAGGTTATTTTAACAGAAGGCTTATATGTTCTAAACGACGAAGTCAGAGATATTATGGACGTTAAAGTCTATGTATTCACTCCAATTGATGTAATAAAAGAACGCTGGTATAAACGTGCTGTTTCAAGAGGTAAAACAGGAGAAGCTGCTGACTTACAATTTAAGGACGTTAATGCTACCGCACAAAAATATATAAGACCTACGTATAATATAGCGGATTGTATTATTAACGGAATGGTTGACAAGGATTATATTAAGGTTATAACCGATAAAATTATGGCAAGATT
>CAMORE010000002.1 GCA_946623365.1 uncultured Acinetobacter sp. | reverse complement strand
GATCAGGCATTAATTGACAAAACATATGCTATGTGGAGAATGAGAATATTTTTATCAATGTTTTTCGGATACATCATATTCTACACTTGCCGCAAAAACATATCTGTTGCACTCCCTGCAATACAGGAAGCATTAGGGTACAGCAAGCTTGAACTTGGTTTACTCGGAAGCTCATTATATTTTTCATATGCGGCAGGAAAATTTATTAACGGTATAATCGCAGATAACACAAACGCAAAGAGAATTCTTCCGACAGCACTTTTTATTTCTGCTTTAGTTAATATTTTATTTGTTGTTTGTGCACACTTTGTTCCAAAAGAAATTACATTTTTTGGCTTGCCGCCAATATCAATTCTATTATGGCTTTTAGCTTTCTTCTGGGGCGTAAACGGATGGTTTCAATCAATGGGATTTCCTCCTATTGCGAAAAACCTATCATACTGGTTTGCAAATAAAGAACGCGGAGTAAAATGGTCTTTGTGGTCTTCTTCTCACGAAGTCGGTACATACATAAGTATGATTCTTTCAGGATTCTTAATAACTCACTATGGTTGGGAATCCGTATTTTATGTTCCTGCGTTTTTTGCTATTATTTTCTGCTTTTTCTTCTACAAGAATCTTCAGGACAAGCCTGTAAGTATCGGTCTGCCTGATATTGAAAAATATAAAGATCCTGATTATGTTGAACCGGAAAAAGCTTCTGATGAAGAAGAAAGTAATACATACTCAGAGATTTTCAAGAAATATATTATCAAAAATCCGACAGTTTGGCTGCTTGCTATAGCTTATATATTTGTATACGTTGTAAGATACGGAACTATTGACTGGCTTGTTATGTATCAAGTTGATATGAAACATTATACAATCTCAGAAGCCGCAAAAATCATAAGTTTTCTTCCTCTTGTCGGTGTCTTGGGAACAATCGGAGCAGGTTTTGTTTCTGATAAGTTATTCAAGGGAAAAAGATCTCCTGTTAATATTATATGTTTAACACTATTAGCTATATGTATTTACTTATTCAAAATTAATCAAGTTCCGTTTTTGGACTATGTGTACGTTTCCGCTATAGGAGTCTTTACCTGCGGGCCTCAAGTCCTAATCGGCGGATTATCAGCTGTTGAATCAAGCTCTAAAAAAGTTGCATCCGCAGTAACAGGATTCTGCGGAATGTTCGGATATATAGGCTCTATTCTTTCAGGAATCGGAACCGGTTATATCATTGACAAATTTTCCTGGAATAGCGCTATTAACTTCTGGATATTGTCAGCGTTGATATCTCTTGGTATTTGCCTGATATTACTCAAGAAAGAGGTAAATAGCAGGGGTAAATAGGGTATTTACAACAAAGGTCTTTAGATTTTTGAGCATTGTCATGATAGAATGAATTCATAATGTTGAAAATAGTCCAAAAACTAAATAAAGGGTTAAGCGGAGAAATTACAATTCCAGCGGATAAATCGGTTTCTCACAGAGCGGTAATGTTTTCTTCTATCGCTAAAGGAAGTTGTATAATTAAAAATTTTTCAAGCGGAGCAGACTGTCATTCTACATTGAATATATTTAAGCAGTTAGGTGCAAATATTGAGTTTAAGGAAGAAAAAACTTTGAGTATAAAATCCGGCGGTATTTTGAAAAAGTCATTATCACCTTTAAACGCAGGGAATTCAGGTACTACAACAAGACTTATTTCGGGAATTCTTGCAGGACAAAACTTTGATTCGGTAATAATAGGAGATGAAAGCCTTTCAAAGCGTCCGATGAAAAGAATAATAGAGCCATTAACGCAAATGGGAGCTAAAATTGAATCCACAGAAGGTCACGCACCATTAAGAATTTTCGGACAAAAATTGCATGGTATAGAATATAATTCACCTCTTGCAAGCGCACAAGTGAAATCATGTATTCTTCTTGCGGGGTTGTATGCGGACGGTGTTACTACAGTTACGGAACCGTATGTATCACGAAACCATACAGAACTTCTTTTTGAATATTTAGGAGCAAATATAACTGTAAAAGATAATTCGGTCATAGTAAAACCTTCTGAACTTACAGCAAAAGATATTACTGTTGTCGGCGATATTTCATCAGCGGCATTTTTTATAGCGGCAGGGTTAATAGTTCCGAATTCTGATTTTATAATAAAGGGAGTTGGTTTAAATCCGACACGCTCAGGTATTATTGACATAGTACAAAGAATGAGCGGAAATATTGAAGTTTTAAATAAAAAAACAGAATCCGGTGAACTTATTGGTGATATCAGAGTTCAATACAGCGAAAATCTAAAAGGGTGTGTTATTCAAAATGACGACATTCCAAGACTTATCGATGAACTGCCGGTTATCGCAGTTCTTGCTTCTCAAGCTGAAGGCGAAACAGTTGTTAAAAATGCGGAAGATTTGAGGAATAAAGAGTCTGACAGAATAAAATGTCTTGTGTCAGAGCTAACTAAAATAGGAATTAATATAACTGAAACTACTGACGGATTTATAGTAAGAGGGAAAAACAAAATTAATGGTGGTGCTGAACTTGAAAGCTATCACGACCACAGACTCGCTATGAGTTTTTATATTGCAGGACTTGTTGCCGAAAATGAAATTGGAATAAACGGATTTGAGTGGACAAATATTTCTTTCCCTGAGTTTGAACAGCTTATGTATCAATTAATCTAAAACTTTTTATATCGCATATTTAAGAATTAACTAATTAGGCATACCATTATAAAATCTCGTAGTGCCAATGTACTTTATTTGAGTTAATTGTTCAAGTGTTGCATAATTTTGAAAAAAGTATTTTTACAATTCTTAATAATTATGGCAATTATGTATAAAAAAGTAACTTTATATATATAGATGGGATTAAGAATTGATGGGAATAAATAATTTTATAGATAATTTTATAGGCGGTTTGGCTTTCGGGATGATGGCAAATAATCCTTACTTTGGAGGATTTGGATGCTTTGGCGCCTATTCAAATTCGGGCAGGGTAGATTTTGGAACTTTTGCCAATCCGTTTCCAACGATTTTTTCTAACGTACAAATGAATAATTCTATGACGGTGCCTCCGATTTTTACAGATTTTGGGAATCCTGATTATCCTGCTATAGATTTTTCAAATGTCACAAAAAGTATTTGGGATAATGTTTTTAATCCGGAATCAGAACTAAATAAAAGAACAAAACAATATTTATCAAATATGAAGAATTCTCAATATAGATCACCGAATACTTCAGTATTTCCAATGACATATCAAATGTTTGATATGCCGTTTTCAGGTTTTTATAATCCTATTCAAACAATGCCATATTCATACGAACCGTCAGTAACAGATGCTGAAGCTGTTAAAGAGGAAAAGAAAAACGATTCTTCAGAGTTAAAAAAGGTCAAACTAAGCGAGTCTGCTTCTAATAATAATGAAAAAATCGGCAAAAAAAGTTCAACAGTAAAACTTTGGACTCAGATGAGCGATAATGAAATGCGGGAAATATATGGGAATTACTCAAGAGACATTACGACAAAATTCAACGGAACTGCTGCGGATTTGAATAAGTTTATCAGCAGATATCCCAATAGTGTATTAAAAGGTAAAGGCGATGTCTTTATAAGAGCTCAAGAAAAATATGGAATTAATGCGGCGATACTTCTTGCAATATCCGGCATTGAAACATCATATGGTACTACAGGTAATTCACGACCCTATTATAATGTAGTAAATATAGAAAAGCCTAAAAAGGCTTCATATTCAGGACGTTGGAGAAGATTTAACTCTCCTGATGAGTGCATTATGGAATTAGCACGATTACTGAAAGAAAATTACGTAAATAATCCGGGAAAAGAAAATACTCATTTAACCAAATTATATCAAGTAAATGCAAAATACTGTCCTGCGGCTGAGACTTCCAAAAATTCAGGCTGGGCTATGAAAGTAGAAGAGTTTTATAACACGATACAGTCTAGTGTTGCATAAAAAAAAGCCGTTTCATTTGAGAACGGCTACCAGACTTGGGGAGGAGGTATGAAAAACCTTTTCGGCTTTCCATACCAATAATATCGACACTTTATTAAAAATCTTTATAATTAGAATATAAATATCATACAAATAGAGGAATACAATTAATGGTATTATGCAATAAATAGTAAATTCCTGTAAATATTGTTATTTCCGATTCTTCATAAAAGATAATTTTGAAAAAGCTTTTTTATTTCCATATACACTTCAAAAAAAACTACAGCGTATATAGCTTTTAGTAAGCAGTATGAACCGTTTTAGTAAACAGCTCATACGTCTGTGGCAGACTTCAGCTTATTGCAGACAAAATGCAAGAAAATTCCGTTATTCTTATAATGACGATAAAAGCATGTTAATTTCAGAGATTAAGTCTTCATTTGTTGTTTTAACAGCATGTATTAAAGCTTTCTTTAAAAGAGATTTTGCTTTATTAAGGCTGTTAAAATTTATCATTAATTCTGCTGCTGCTTTATAATTTATTGCAATGTCTTCATTAGAATTTGTTTTTTCATAATTCTTTACAGCTTCTGCATAATATTTAAGAGCTTTGTCTTTTTTTCTGAATTGAACACATGCATCGGCTGTATTGGATAATACATACCCTTTCATTGTTAAATCACTTGTTTGGTCAATAAGTTTTCTTGCTGTTTCATAATATTCAAAAGCTTCTTCATTATATTTATCGGTTAAAATATTTGCCATTCTTGTAAGCGAATCTGATTGTCCGATTAAGTCATCAGACTTTCCTGCATATGATATTGACGTGAAATAATGTTTCATAGCAGGCTCGATTTGATTAACATCATCGTAAATTTGAGCCATTGAATAATGAGCTCTGGATTTGACATTTACATCTGTTGTATATTGTAATGACTTATTGTAACTGTTTAGTGCCTGAACAAAATGGTCATTATCATCATAAATTTTACCAATCTCTAAGCAAATTCTGGATTGAGTTTCATTATCATTAAGTTCTCCTGCTCTTGAAAATGCTTCTTTAAACATTGCCATTGCTTTTTGCGGATTGTTATTAAAAGCATGTTTTTTTGCTTCCACAAAAAGGGATTTTAATCTGGTATCTTGCGGAATTATCGTTATGTTAGGCTTTTGAGATATTGTCTTTTGAGCCTGAGTAAATTCTTCTTCCAGAGTCAGTTCTTCAGGTTCAATGTTTATACCTTGTTCCTGCTCGGCCTCAGCAGCACTGTATTCGGTTTCAACCGGCAATTGCTGTTGCTGTTCCGTTTGAATATTTTGCTGAGAATCTTCAATATCTTGCTGCGGAGCTTCAGAATTTTCCTTTTTGTCGTTATCGGGGAATTTTACCAAGAAGCTGGGATTAATGTCATCTTCATTATATCCGTAGTCTATTCTTTGCAAGAACAACGCATCTAACCAGTTCTGTACCACTTTTGACTCTTTATTTAATGTTTCTGAAATATATCTGTCTAAAAGTGATGCAGCAATCTTTAAATTGCTTTGGATCAGATTGACTTGCGGATGTTCAGCATGTACTTGCTCATTAACTATCTGCAAATATCTGTTAACTTGTTCTTCAACATCTTGCGGGGTAGCAATAGCTTTAATAGTATTTCTAAAATCTTTTAGAATTTGTGCAATATTAACTTTATTGCTTCTTCCGCTTCTTGTCATACCGGCTGTGGAATGAGCAGGTTGATTTATCGGTTGATAACTGCTTTGCAAAGTCTGATATTGAATTGGAGATGGTCCGTTCAAATGAGTTATTTGCGGGTTACTGACGGTATATGTTTGACGTTGGTTCGGAAATGCCTGAGGATAAGCATTTGCGGCAGGTGAATATACGGGCTGACGAAGCGGCGATGTTTGCTGGCCTTGATTTTGGTGGTCTTCTGCTCTGCCTCTTGCAATAACTTCTTGTCGTTGCTGCTGCTGGTCTTGAGCGTGCTGATTGTGACCGTCTTTATCGGTTCCGCTCTGTTGTGTTTGATAGCCCTGTGTCTGCTGTGGATAACGTGGGCGAATATTGTTCATCGTATTAAACAATCTGATACCGTCCTTCCTTTAATAATATCGGTATATTATTAACGTTCTTGACTATTAAAAAAAAATATCATCCGTTTAGATGATATTTTTTTAATGATTGGTTTTAAAAAGTCAAATTTTGTTACAACAATTCTTTTAAATAATTTGGAAGAGCAAATCTTGCATTATGATACTCTTTGTTATAAATTTTGCAAGTTTTTGTTATTAGATCCCCTCTTCTATCATCGTAATATGAGAGCGGTTCAACAGATTCTGAACAAAATGCCCAAGCCCAATAACCACCCGGATAAGTCGGTATGTTTGAAGTATATGTTGAAACAATCGGAAATACACGTTTTAATTGTGTGTACATTTTTTTTATCTCTTCTTTATTTGTAAATGGGGATTCTGACTGAGCAACCATAATCCCGCCTTTTTTCATAGAACGTTTTACATTTGTATAAAACTCATCTGTAAAAAGTCCTTCTCCCGGTCCCATAGGGTCTGTTGAATCAATGAGTACAATGTCAAACATGTTTTCTTTGTCTTTAATGTATTCAATTGCATCTTCTACTAATATTTCACATTTTGGATTATCAAGTTCACAAGAGATAGTCGGAAGATATTTTTTACAAGCATCAATTACCATTCCGTCAATTTCACATAATATAACCTTTTCAACCGTATCGTGTTTTAAAACTTCTCTAACGGTACCTCCGTCACCTCCGCCAATTACAAGCACTGTTTTTGGACAAGGATGCTGCATCATGGGAATATGAGCAATCATTTCGTGATAATGAAATTCATCGCCTTCCGTTGTCATCATTAAATCATCTAATGTAAGAACTTTTCCTAATTTTGAATCTGTATCAAAAATTTCAACTTTTTGAAATTTTGATTGTTCCGAAAATAAAATATCTTTTGTCTTTATGGCAATTCCGTATCCGCCCGGAGTAATTTCTTTATATATATTTTGTTCCTTATCTACACCTTGTAAAACTATTGATTTTGTCATTTAAATTATTCCTCCTGAAAGTATATGTATATGCAGGTGAAAAACTTCTTGCCCTGCTTCTTTTCCTGTGTTAATTACAGTTCTGTATGATTTTAAGCCTTCTTTTTTAGTAACTTCTTTTACGGTCATCATCAATTTCCCTAATAACACTTCATCTTCAAGCTCATTCAATGATTCTACGTGTAGTTTCGGAACTACAAGAAGATGAATATCAGCCTTAGGATTAATGTCTTTAAACACAACAGCATAGTCGTTTTCATAAACGAAATCCGTATTAAAATCACCGGCTATTATTTTACAAAATATGCAATCATTCATATATGTTACCTCTTATTTTTATTTCATTTACCTATTTGTCGCTTTTGTAATTTGTTAAAATTAAATCTTTAAAAGTGCTGTCTTTAAGTTTTAATGCTTTTTGTAATGATGTTTCATCAACATCAGCACCTGCTTTAATTAACAAATTTGAGATTTCTTCACTTTTTTTAGAAATAGCTAATGTTAACAAACTTTTACCGGCTGAGACATCATCTACCTTTGCGCCATGCACAATCAAAGATTTTACCATTTCCACATTTTGAGCAGATATAGCATGAGCCATTAACGATTTACCGTTTATTACCTGATTTGGATCTACGCCTGCCGCTAAGAGTTTTTCTACAATATCAGGTTTATTTAATTTTATTGCCCAATATATGGCAGGCATTTTTAATATTGTAGTATTAGGATCCACGCCGGATGCAAGAAATAAACTTATACAGTCTTTATCACCTTTTTTTAATGCTTTCAATAATCCTGTTGAATCGTAATTATAATTTTTTTGTATAATTTGTTTAATAATTTTTTCTTTTGGAGTTAAGGTGATTTCCTCTGCGTTTACGTTTAATAAATTACAGCAAAGTGCTGCGATAACAGTAATAATATAAGCCTTTTTCATACCTGTTCCCTCCTTGTAAAAAATATTATAACATTAAAATATATATTTTGTTATAAACTCTGCGTCCTTATCTGACATAGCCTAGTTATAATATAAATTCAGAAGAGAGATGAACATCTTGTCCAAACTCTTTCAACCTTACATGTGATAGAGAACTTAATAGTTTTCTAAATTTTCAACCAAATATTTCTTATATTCATCTCTCAATGACTTTGGGGTAAGGATTTTACATCCTTTGCCCCATTTAAATACGTGCCATATTATTTCACGGCTTCCGCTTGCTTTAAAACTAACTGTATAACTTCCGTCTTCTTCCCATTTCCCTTTTTGAGTGGGGTGAAAATTGTATTTGGAAGCATCATCCGCTAAATCCGGCGTAAATGAAAGTTTTACATTTAAGATTTCTCCTTGATAAACTCCAAACGAACGTGAAGAATATTCTTGTAAATTGAAATCTCCTTTATCAAATACTTCTTCCGTAAGTTCAAAGTTTTCAAATTTATGCAAAAGATAATTGTATATTCCATCCCCTTTTTCAGGTTCTCTTGCAACAAGATATACTTTTTCTCCGTAGATAAGCCCTAAAGGTTCAATTTTTCTTTGTTTATTATGGTACACTGCTTTTATTTTTTTTGAATCCTTTAAAGCTTCCCGGACTATGTTTAAGTGTTCAATATTCATTTTATACTGAGGCATTTGACGAATCGCATATCCTTCTGTCTGCATATAAAGTTCAATATTATTTTCTATGGAATTTGCTCTTTTTTGTGCCAAAAGCTTTATTTTATCAACAGTTTGTTTTAATTCGCTTTTAACCTCTTTATTCGTTGTCCTTCGTTCGTATTGTTCAATATTAGCAATTTCTTTCGGTGAAAATGATATAAGAGGCAGCAATGAATGATTTGTAAACCCCCAGTGTTTAACATTATACTTATCTTCAATTTCTAACTCTTCAATCTGAGGAAAAATATTAATTAAACTATCTCGCATTCTTTCTGCTGTTCGTCTTGAAACGCCATATTCTTCTTCAATTTCTTTTATTGTGATACCCTGTGGTCTTGCTGCCATAGCAAAAGCCAACTCCAGTATATCTGAATTTCTGGAATATCTTGGTTTGTCTTCCATAATTTCTCTTTCTGTTATACTAAAAATGTAATTATTAAACCTGATGTAATACTTATTACAAGAAGAAATGCAATTATTTTTATTGTGTCTTTAAAGTCATTGTTTTTTAATAAAACTAAAAGACCCAGACCTGCATTTGATAAAAGAGCGCTCATAGCTGCTCCGAAAGTAATAGAACCTTTTATAAGCATCATCGTTACTCCGATTGAGATTGCGCAGTTAGGAATTAAACCTATAAAAGCCGCAACAATCGGTTGTATGTACTTGCCCGTTGTTAACAAATTATTTATGGAAACACTTTCCAGACAGTAATTTAAAATCAATGTTATAACCAGAATAAAGCCAAATACATTTACGGTATGCATAATCGGGTGGATTATCAATTCTCTTTTATGTCCGTGTTCAATATCATGCTTACAGCAGCCTTCTTCTTCCGCTAACTCAATATCAAAATCTTCATTTTTTACAACTGCCTGAGGACGAATAAAATCTATCAAATAACCTGCTGTAAGTCCTATTAATAACTTAATTATAACAATCGGAATAATCAGATAGGCTTTATTTGGTGTCGCAAGAAGAATCGGAATTGTTTCGTCTGATGTTGCCAAATAAACGGCAATCAAACACCCTCTTGTTATAATTCTTCTGGAATATAAGCTGCCGGCAATAACTGAAAAACCGCATTGAGGAATTATTGCCGCCAAGCTTCCTACAAGAACTCCGCTTTTCCCTGTTTTTTTGAGCAGAGAATTAATCCTATCAGCATAAAAGAATTCCAATAATTCTATAATAACGAAGACAAAAAATAAGAACGGCAGTAAGTGAATACTGTCACAAACAGCATCAATAACCCAATCTGCAAAAGGTAATTTCTCTATTAAATTATCTAACGGAGAAAAAATAAATTCATTAAATTCATTAATTTTGTTTATAAGAGAAACTAACATATGTATAATTTATCATAAACAAAAATAAATACAAAAGACCTCCGGCAAAGTATGCCGAAGGTCCCCCAATCTTACATTTAATTTATTCCACCGTAAATGTAAGCATCCTTCCTTCATCTGTTTTAATTATATATTTATTTCCGTCAATTTTTACATTTGAAACTTCTTTTCCGTTTAACATATAATATTCTTTTTCAAAATTACATCCTTTTGTTAGAGAGCTTTCAGAAGAAGTATATCCGTAATTTACAACATCAACAGCTTTATTTTTAGATGTATCGTAAGAATAAACTTTTACTATAGTAAACTCATTATCACCATTTTTTACTGTTTTATATATATTTTTTCGTCCTTCGTTAGTTGTATAATTAAAGATTTTATCTGCAACCAATTGATTAAACTTATTTTTTATTCTTACATAAACATAATTTTTCCCATGATTTTCAATAATAGTGTTACGATTTGGATACTTAGATTCTACATCGTATGTAAAATCATCATAATTTGTAGTTTTAAAATATACTCTGTAATTTGATGTATCAATGTTTAAACCTTTTTCAACGGATTTAATCTCATTATTTCCGTTTTTGTTTATATATTCAAACCATCTTGTTCCGTCTTCATCATATTTTAAATAGTCTTTATTATATGGTAGTTGCCATAGTGCAGCTTTTATATTATATTCAGTTTCTTCCGCTTGCTTGAAGGACGGTGTTATTTTAAAAGATTGATTAAATGCTTTTATTGCATTATGTACCATATAATATCCTCGATAATCCCTAAAACATATATATATAAAGTATTTTTTTTGAGGAAAATTGCCTAAAAAAATTTTTTTGTTAAGTTTTGTTAATAATAATTTTCAGGAAGGTTTTTTATATTTATGTTATTCTGTTTTAAAAGGAGCTTTTATGAACAATATTACTGTTGACAAAGAAAAATGCATACAATGCGGACTCTGTATAAATGATTGTATATCAAAATGTTTGGATTTTGATACAGAAAATTATCCAAAAATGAAATATACAGAACATTGTCTTGGTTGTCAGCATTGTATGAGCATTTGTCCTCAAGGAGCATTATCTTTCAACGGTAAAAATCCTGATGATTCTGACAAAATATCTAATAAAAATATTCTATCTCTAATAAAATCAAGAAGAAGCGTTAGGCAATATAAGGATGAAGAATTGACTGAAGATGAATGGAAAACATTAAAAAATATGCTGCCATATATTCCTACCGGATGTAATTCGCATCAATTACACTTTTCTATTGTGGAGAAAAGAGCTGTTATGCAGCATTTGAAAGATAAAGTTAATAACAGATTAATAAAATTACTTAATAATAAAGTTCTTTCTCCCTTGGTTAAGCACTTTGAAGTGTATAAGAAGGCTTTTGAAAAAGGAGAAGATATAATATTTAGAGGAGCACCGCATATGGTTGTTGTATCTTCACCTATAACAGCTCCTTGTGCTCCTCAAGATCCTGTTATAGCATTAAGTTACCTTGAACTTTATGCGCAAAGTTTAGGTTATGGCACGTGTTGGTGCGGGTATGCAACAATTTGTATAAAACTATTTCCTGAAATATGTGATATTCTTGAAATACCTAAAGGATATTCTCCAATATATGCAATGCTTATAGGTAAACCGGCCGTTAAGTATCAAAGAACCATTCAACCGGAACCGTACAAAATATCCGAAATTAAAGATGTTATTCAAAAAGATTCTTGCATTTGGTGTAAAACCAAAAGATTTTTTACAAATTTCTTAAGAGGTTAATTTACCTGTTTAAAAAATGCTGCCGGAAAGCCACTTTTTGAATTTCGATGTCTTTTTAGGCTCGTTTGTTGCGGCACTTGTTTTTAAACTTTTTTCCCAGTTTTCATTTTCGGCATGCTGTCTGACAGCTTGCTTTAAGTCGTCGATTGTTATTGGAGAACCCGGAGTTCTTTCTTTAGCTTCGGATATAATTCTTGCTTCATCTAAAATGTAGTTGTAATCTCTAAATGATGCGTGGTGATTTTCTTTTGTAATATAATCGCAAATTCTATCAAGTTCTGAATTATTTACATCTAATAGTTTTTTATCGACTAATTCAGCCGGTAAAGTTTTGTAATGTCCGACAATAGCTTGTTTCATTTGTTCTTTTGTCGGGAGCGGTACATGTATTTTTTTCGGGAATCTGTTTAAAATAGCATCGTCTAAAAGTTGATTTAACGGTAAATCTTTTGATGCTTTGTTTGTTGCTGCTATAACCTGAATATTTGCTACTTCGGTTAAGTCTAAGAGCTTTGTTTTAAAAGCATTCTGGAAACTTTCTGTCATGCTTGCATTTGAGCTTGTATCTTTTCTTGCAATTGAATCAAATTCATCTAAGAATACAACGTAACGTTTATTAGGGTTATTTTTGGCTTCTTTAATGACATTTTCCACAAAACCGATAATGTTGTTTTCTGTTTGTCCGTTAAACATTCCTTTAAATTTAAGAACATCCATCATTACGAGTTTTGAATCCGGGAATAATTTTTGCAAGTACTTGGTTAATGCGTAAACGTAAGCGTTTTTACCGCCTCCGGGTTCACCATATAACATGATTCCGCTTCCGCCTTTGCTTCCTTTTTTCTTTAACCAGTCTGCGCGTTCTATAGTTGTTTTTAAATCGTCTATGACTTTTTTCATTTCATTACTTAGGAATAATTCTTCAAAAGTTTTTTCATTTGTTACATCTTTAAAGTTAAGATTCTGCGCTGTTTTACCAAGTGCTTCAAGAGCGGATGCTTTGTTACCTTTAAAATACGCATACAAATTGAACAACAGAGAACCTACCAAGCCTACCGCAATACCAACACCGCTGTATGCTATTATTTTATTTAATCTTTCCTGCTGATTTGCTTTTTTCTGTGCGTTTGATTCTATTTTTACAAAATCGTTATAAGAATCGTCATAGCTTAACGGAATCTGTTCGTTTGCGTTACGCTTAGAATTATTAAATATTGAATGAGCCGGTGTGGTTTCTGCTCTAAAACTTGGTTGAGTTATTGTTAACATATAATGAATCCTTCTATTATTTTATAATAATGATGCCTTAAAAACTTCTATTTCTGATGGCGGCCAATTTAATTGATTTGCCTTATCTAATACAGCTTCTTTAAAATGTTCCATCGTTATTTGCGGATGTTTATCTTTGTCTTTTACCCACAAACTTTTTACTTTTTTCATTATAGCGGCGTCATCTCTAAATGACATATGATGACCGTCTTGAGCTATATACTCACATAATTTTTTCATTGTAGGATTATTCGGATCAGTTAGTTCCTTACTTACATATTTTTCAGGCATGGATTTGAACAATTCCGTAAAGTTTTGACTATGCTGTTCTGCATTAGGAAGTGCTACAAAAATTTTCTTTTCTAATCTGTTTACAATTGCTTCATCAAGTAATGCCGTAACAGCTTCCTCTTTACTTGCTTTGTTTGTTGCGGCTGTGATAATTATGTTCGGTGTGTTTAAAACATCATTAAATCCTGTTTTGAATGCATCCTGAAGTTTTTCACTCATAGCAGCATTAGAGCCGGTATCCTTTCTTGCAATTGCATCAAATTCATCTAAGAATAAAACAATTTTCTTATCCGGATTTTTATTCGCAACTTTTACAACATTTTCTAAAAATTTAAGAATGTTATTTTCTGATTCACCAAAGTATTTATCATTGAATTTTAAAACATTAGCTTCAAATAACATTGAGCCCGGATATTTTTCCTGTAAATATTTTGTTAGTGCGTAAATATAAGCATTTTTACCGCCACCGGGTTCTCCGTAAAATAATATTCCGGGAATTTGTTCTTCTCCAAGCTCTTTAAATAAATCGTGGTATTCTATATATAGCTTAACTTCTTCAAACTCTTTTTTCATCTCATCATTTAAACATAATTTGTCAAAAGGTTTTGCTTTTGATACGTCTTTTGCAACTGCTTTTTGAACCTTTTTCCCAAAAACTCCGCTTTGATGTGCTACAAAACCTAACATACCGGCAAATATAGCAAATGTACCTATCTGAATTGCCATAGAAATATTTTTATCCCGTTCTGCTTTTTTCTTTTGTTTTTGGTACTCTTTTTCAAAAGAATCTGCATCGTTTGGATTTATTACCGCTGTGCTTGCACGAAAATTAACAACTTTATTTCGAGTATTTTTTCCTGTTGATACATTTGAAATAGGGGTTAATGTAACTTCATTCATACACAATATTCCTTTACACACATTTAATCTTCTATAATATATAAAACAAGTCAAGCTGAAAAATTGCTTTATTTTAAAATATCTGTTAAGATTTGTAACAATTTTTCTAAAATTAGCTTTAAAAATTAAAGTTTTCAAAAAAAATGCCGTTAACAATAATATAAAAGGGACAAATAAAGGAAAGAAAAATGGGTCTGGCAGTATCACAAATAAGACTATTGTCTTTAACAGAAAGAAAAGCCGATTGCGAATACAATATTTCTATTGACGCAATGAAAAAAATGGCTTTGACTCGTGAGCAGTCTGAGCTTTCTAAGGAATACTATGCCAAATTACACAGCAAAAATATATCATACTACGCTAATGGTCAATATAATAAGATGGATTATACCTATTTAATGGGTTCAGGAAGCAGTACTTATTATACTCTTTGGAATAATCCCGACAGTTTAAAATCTGATGCATCCATGATTTTAACGGATGCAAACGGCCTTGTTGTTATGGGAAGCAAGTACGTTAATGAAATGAAAAAAGTTTTGGGCTCTGATTGTATCGATGTGAACGGAAGAGGCGGAACTTTTTCAACAGATAAGATTCCTGAATTAATTGCAGCTGTTGCAGGACAATCTGTTTCTTTAGAAGAGATTCAAAAAGTTATAAATAATGGCGATCTTGATTACGAATATTCTGCAAAACTTTTAAAAACAAAATCTCAAACAGATACAGGAAAAACAACAACAGTTGATGCGTCTGAACACAAAACTGCATTAATTCAAAGTTTAGTAAGCTTTTTCTATCCGATATTCCAAGCTTGTGCAGCAAACGGATGGACAACGGAATATAATAAAGAAATGGAACAAAATGATAACTATATAAATGATGCACTTGTCACAGGTTCTTTCCAATTAGCTGAAGTTAACAGCGATGGCAGTTATGACCCTGAAACGTCATTAACATATTTTGTTACAAGCGGTCTTGTTTTGGATAGATCGGATTCTTCCGTAAGAGAAGAAATCACAGCATGGTATAATGCTGAAAAAGAAGCTATAAGCGAAAAAGAAAGTTGGATAGACATTGAAATGCAAGATTTGTCAACCGAACTTGAAGCTATTAATACAGAAATACAAGCAGTACAAACCCTAATTGATGACTCTATGAATGTCTTTGATTTCGGTAATGCATAAAAGATGTAAGATGGTAAAATAAAATTAAAGCCTGCTCCGTAGCAGGCCTTTTTTTATTTTACTGTTTGTTAACAGTACTCTTTATATGGAGTTCTCTCAGTTGTTGTAAAGAAGCTTCTCCCGGAGCATCCGACATCAAGCATTTTGCGCTTGCATTTTTCGGGAATGCAATAACATCTCGAATAGATTCTGTTCTGCACAATAGTGCAACTAATCTGTCTAATCCTATTGCCAAGCCTGCATGCGGAGGAGTGCCGTATTGAAGAGCGTTAACCATAAATCCGAATTTTTCGGTTGCTTCTTCTTCAGTTAATCCTAATGCTTTAAATATTTTCTTTTGAACTTCACTTGAGTGGATTCTGACTGAACCCCCGCCTAATTCTGTTCCGTTATATACGATATCATAAGCGATTGACTTAACATTACCTAAATCACCGCTATCCAGTTTATCCAAATCATCTAAGTTTGGAGATGTGAATGGGTGATGCATTGCCATATATCTTCCTTCTTCTTCCGAATATTCAAACATCGGGAAGTCAACAACCCAAAGTAAATTATGTTTGCTTTCATCAATCAGATTTAAAGATTTACCGAAATGAAGTCTTAATCTGCCCATAACGTCATAAACAAGTTTCGGTTTATCTGCTACAAAGAAAATTATATCGCCGGCTTTAGCACCTGCTCTGTCTTGAATTGCTTTAGCTTGTTCTTCCGTCACAAATTTAAGAACAGGTGATTTTGCAGTTCCGTCTTCCTGATAAATTATATTAGCAAGAGCTTTGGCACCAAATGAAACAGCAAGTTTAGTAATATCATCAATATCTTTTCTTGAATATTTTGCCCCGCCTTCAATTTTTATACCACGAACAATTCCGCCGTTCAGAAGGGTATTCTTAACTATATCAAAATTAGATTCCAATATGATATCACCGATATCAAATAATTCTAAGCCAAATCTTGTATCAGGTTTATCGGAACCGTATCTGTCCATAGCTTCCTGCCAAGGCATTTGAATAAACGGAGGCTTAATATCAACCCCTGCAGCTTTAAATGCATCAACCAACAAACCTTCTACAACTTCAATTACATCTTGTTGTTTTACAAAAGAAAGTTCCATATCAATCTGTGTAAATTCAGGCTGTCTGTCAGCTCGTAAGTCTTCATCTCTAAAGCATTTTGCAATTTGATAATATCTTTCAATACCGCCAACCATTAGTAGTTGCTTAAATATTTGCGGTGATTGCGGTAGTGCAAAGAATTTCCCCGGTTGAACACGAGACGGAACCAAATAATCTCTTGCTCCTTCAGGAGTTGTCTTAATCAAAATCGGAGTTTCAACTTCTAAAAATTCTTTATTATTTAAATAATTCCTTACCGCTTGAACAATATTATGTCTGACTTTTAGATTGTTAAGCATTTTTTCGTTTCTTATATCCAAATAACGATATTTAAGCCTTACATCTTCAGAAACATTTTCATCACCTAATACAAATGGAAGTACTTTAGATTCCGACAATATATTTACCCCTTCAGGATACATTTCAACCTGTCCTGTAGGATATTTTTCGTTATATGTTTCTTCCGGTCTTTTTGATATTTTACCGGTAACTTGAATTACATATTCACTTCTTACTTTTGAAAATATATCGTGCACTTGCGGATTAACTTGAGGGTTAGCTACAAGTTGGAAAAAACCGCTTCTGTCACGAAGTTCTATAAATAAAATACCTCCTAAGTCACGTACTGTAGAAACCCAGCCGCACAATGTAACTTCTTCATTAAGGTTTGCAAGATTTAACTCTCCGCAATTAACCGATTTCATACTAGTTTTCAATTTATTATCTCCCTATCTGTATTTTTTATTATATATTTATATTTAACTCAAACAGGGGGGAATGTAAATAGATAATAGTAAAATGTAAAAAGAAGGTATAAATACAGAGGTACTATTTTAACAATATTGATTTTAAACGAAATTTTATTACAATAGTAGTATGAAGAAGAGTTTGTTATTGCTTATAATATTATGTTTTACCGCAGGACAGAGTTTTTGTGCTGAAGCAGTTCGTCAGGGAGGTTATGCAGGGACGCCTCCCGGATTTTATGACGATATAGATCCAAATACTTTGGATAATGAGGATGAAGAAAATACAAGATACAATAACTCATATCCGGCAACAAATAATAACAATGATGAGGATTCCCCTTATAAAACTTTTTCCGAAAACGGAAGCTATCCTGCTTATCAGGATTCTCCAAAGGCTACAAAAAATTATTCGGAAATATACAACAATTTAGAACCTGCTGAACATTCATACTTACATGGCATTGATCCCGAGGAATTTTATGATGTAAAAGATGCTGCGTGGTCTATTTATCCTCTGTTCAGGCTTAATGCAACTATTTACTTCAAAAATCAGGCAATCGAACCCGGATATTATTTACTTACTCCGAGAGAACACAAAGGAAAATGGTATATATTATTTAAACAAAACGGTAAAGTTGCGCATATAATTCCAGTTTATGACAGAGATTATACTCCTGAAAAATTCTATGATGAGCACATTCCGAAGCCTAAACTTACAAAATCTCAAAAAATACATATGGGAATTTTAAAAGTTGTAGGTAAAAAAGCAAGTTCTAAGAGAAAAGAACCTGTAAAAAGTTATCTGGAAGTAAACGATTTAGATAATTACTTTTTATCAATAATCGTATACTACGGCGGACATAAATATTCAACTCTATTTAGAACAATAAGATTATAATCAGCTTTCACGTTTCATAGACAGCAAAACTTCTTGCGGTATGTATGTATTTTTTACTGCAGAATCAGTGTTTGCCATAAAGAATTCTACGGTTTCACCATCTCCGATACCGAGTTTATCAAAAGGGATTGCTACATCTATTACATCTTCATATGCTAATTTTATTCCATCCGGATTATCAAGTGTCCATATGTCGGGGTGTATAACAGATGTCAATCGTAGAGGATACAGTGTGTCTTTTATAAGAGTCAAAGTCAACTCGTGTTCAAATCTTTCCGTTAAGATAGGATAAGGATTATCCGTTCTGCAAATTAAACGGATATGCGCTCTATTCCCTACGTGGGTCGCATTTCTTGTATAAATGTAAAATTGATTAATTCTGTCTATAAAACTGATTTCACTTGCATTTTTACTAACATGCAGCCTGAAATAAATATTAGTATTATCACATCCGAATTCGATTTTATCGACATTTTTATTTTCCCTGTACACAGGCCCGTCAAGCATACTTATAATACCTGCATTATACCAGTCATCAGAACTTGATATAGAACCGTCCATTTTAGGCGTTACAGGGCGTTTGGGAAGTTTAAACGGCACTTCTATCTTAGTTATAATGGAATTATTAAGATACTCGGGCGGTGTCATATCCAAAAGAATATAGACATTTTTAAGTCTTTCTCTGAACATATAATCAAATAGAAAATCTTGTCCGGAATTGTTAGGTTCTCCGTACCACCAGAACCAGTCACTTCCTTCTGCAATTAATATTTCTTTCTTTGCTGCATTTAAGTTCGGATGGTTTTTATTCGCCTTTTTAAAAGAATTATAATCATCTTTAGTGTTTTTTAACGCAGCCCAAGCTTTATTCTTCTCAGGCTCTCCTATCCAATATTGGAAAGTTTTATCAATCCAAGAGCCTGAATATATTTTTTTTAAATTCTTTTTGTGCTTATCCTGCTTTATGTAATCACTTATGAGGACAGTTTCTATTGTTTCATCATTCTCAATGAGTGAATAGACGTTGTTAAGAAATTCATATCCGTCATTTTGGTAATTTTCCCAACAATTTTCACAATCAGCAGCTATAGTCAAGAGGTGTGTTTCATCAGGAGATACAAGCAGTTTGTTTTGAATTGTTTTTATTTTCTCGTACAAATCACCTGCAGCCATTTGAGCATTTATACCTGCATATTCAAAGTTAATCAAGTGCGGAATAGACCGCTCTCTAAATATTACATCAATATTTGAACTTTTAGTTTGGTAATTATATACTTTGAGTAAATGATACGGGTCGTTTACATTACCTTTAAAATCACGAACAAAATCAAAATTTATAGAGCTTGACAGAATCCCTTCATCGGATATTGTCCATTCAATTCCCTCGTGTGTAAATACTTCTAATGTTTTAGGTCCTATACAAAGTTCCGGAGGCCACATTCCTTTAGGGCGAACTCCAAAAATTTCTTCAATTCTATCCAGAGCTGTTTTAATTTGTATTTTAGCATCATCCCCCATACCCAACCGTTCAGGCAGGCCCATTAATGTCAAACCTGTTTTGGCGGACGATTTTGCATCTATTAATATAGGTAATATAGTGTGATAATAAGGGCTTGTTGTTAATTCTATACGTCCTTCTTTTATATATTTCCTAAAAGCAGGAATGATTTCTCTTATTATTTGTTTTTGAATATCTAATATTTCTATTCGGTCATCTTTGGTATAACAATACTGCTTGTCCCATAGTTCTTTCAACCTCGGATATCTTTCAAAATGCGTAGGGTCTATCCAAACGAGATTAAATACTGCCATTAAATCTGCGTACTCTTGAGCATTAAAATCATATATGCTGAAGTTCTCTTTTGCAAATCGTTTTTGATATAAATTTCTATAAGTTTCATTTTTATAAACCATTGTTTCAAATTTAGTATTGAAAAAATTGTTTATAATAAAAGACTTTTCATCATCGGAAAGATTATCCGTATCCATTACCGTTAATTCTGAATGAATATCCTGAACATTATTTTCAGCATAATCAATAATTGAATCAAGAAGAGCCGGTACAATATTAAAATTTAACTTCAGCTTTGGAAATTTTTCCAATACCAAAATCATATCCAAATAATCTTTTACGGCATGCAGCCTTACCCAAGGCATTAAATACGTACCTTCCAGCTCATAAACAGGCTGATGCATGTGCCAATAGATACCAAGTGACAGTTTTTTGTGTTTATCCATGTTGACAATAATTATACATTAATTTTTTCTTATTCGCAAGAATTCTGAACATTATATTAGTTAATGGTATATAAAAGTAAATACATAAAATAATCGGTTATGCACTTTTAATTCAATTTATTGCTTTTTATAGTATAATACAGTAGTTGTTATTCTAGGGAGATATTAATATGGATACAAATGCTCTTTTTAAAATCGGTTACGGTCTTTATGTTTTAACGGCAAATGAGAATGGAAAAGACAACGGATGTATCATTAATACAGCGATGCAGGTTACATCGAATCCTTGTCAAATAGCAATTGCCGTTAATAAGATGAATTATACAAATAAATTAATTCAAAATACTAAAAAGTTTAATTTATCCGTTCTTTCTGAAACCTCAAGGTTTGATGTTTTCAAACATTTCGGGTTTCAATCAGGAGCAAATACGAATAAATTTGATAACTACTATGATACAAAACGTTCTCCAAACGGACTTTTGTACATTACAAAAGACACAAATGCTTATATGTCAGCATATGTAAAACAAGAAATTGATCTCGGAACTCATACAATGTTTATTGCGCAGCTTGTAGCCGCTGAAATATTATCTGATGTTCCGACTGTTACATACGATTTTTATCAAAAAAATATTAAACCGAAACCTCAAAATGAAGATAAAAAAACAGGTTGGAGGTGCAAAATATGCGGATATGTATACGAAGGAGAAAATCTTCCTGCCGATTATATTTGTCCTCTATGTAAACATGGCGCGGAAGATTTTGAAAAAATTCAGTAATATCAGTTTGTAGAAAGGGGCATAAATGATTTATGATAATGTGCTTGAACTGATTGGAAATACGCCGTTAGTCAAGTATTCTGATAATATATGTTTAAAATTAGAATTTTATAATCCCTCAGGTTCAATAAAGGACAGAGCTTCTTATTCTATGTTAAAAGGTGCAATGGAACGTGGTGAGATTAATAAAGATACTGTTATAATCGAACCTACAAGCGGGAATACCGGTATCGGACTGGCAATGTGTTGTGCTGTGTTAGGACTAAGAATTATTATTTGCATGCCGGAAAGCATGTCAATCGAGCGAAGAAAATCTATTTCCGCATATGGAGCAGAACTTGTATTAACTCCAAAAGAATCAGGCATGCAAGGAGCTGTTGATAAAGCTAATGAACTGCATAAAGAGTTATATAACAGCTATATTCCAATGCAATTTGCAAATCAGGATAATCCTAAAGCTCACCAAAAAACTGCTGAAGAGATTAAAGACGCAGTCGGGGACAGAGGGGTTCTTGTAACAGCAGGAATTGGAACCGGCGGAACGGCATGCGGGATAAAAAAATACATGCCCGATGCAATTGTATACGGAGTTGAACCAAAAGAAAGCCCGCTATTTACGCAGGGTTATGCAGGACCTCATAAAATTCAAGGTATCGGAGCAAACTTTAAACCCGACATATGCAAGGGTAATAATTTGGACGGTATTATTGCAGTAAGCGGTGATGACGCAATTGCAGCAGCCAAAGAACTTGCTCAAAAACATGGAATTTTTTGTGGAATAAGCGCCGGTGCAAATCTTTGTGCGGCAAAAGAACTTGCTGAAAAATATCCTAAAAAGCTGATAGTTTCAATAGTTCCTGACAGCGGAGAAAGATATTTATCAGTTTGGTAGGATTCAAATAGTAAATTAAGGAGATTTATATGAGAGTAGACGGACGACAAAATAACGAACTAAGACAAATAAAATTTACGCATAATTTTACAAAAAATGCATTAGGCTCTGTACTTGTTGAATTTGGTGATACAAAAGTTATAACTACTGCTTCTGTAGACTTAAAAAAACCAAAATGGATGGAGGAAGATGATAATAGAGGTTGGGTAACCGCAGAATATTCTTTACTCCCGGCTTCTACAAATACAAGGTGCAAAAGAGAGCGTGAAAAAGTTTCAGGCAGAACCCATGAAATACAAAGATTAATTGGAAGAAGTTTGAGAGCGTGCGTTGATTTAGAAAAGATGTCCGGCATGACAATTACAATTGATGCGGATGTTATTCAAGCAGACGGAGGAACAAGAACAGCAAGTATTTGCGGTGGTTTTTTGGCTCTGAGAGATGCTGTTAATAAACTTATTGAAACAGGTGATATAAAAGAAAATCCGATAATCGAGCCTATAGCAGCTATATCAATAGGTATAGTGGATGGCGAAATAAAATTAGATTTAAATTATTCAGAGGACTCACATGCTCAAGTCGATTCTAATGTCATTCTTACAAAAAGCGGAAAAATAGTAGACTTTCAAACTACTTCAGAAGGTGAACCATATGAATTTGAAAGGATGATAGAGCTGTTTAATACAGCAAAAGAGGGTATTAATAAGATTATTGAATTATATTAAACTCATGTTTTTAGCCTTCCGGCTTAAATTCCTTGGATGATTCAAGCTTAAAGCCGTCATATAAACCTTTATAGAGCATTGCGGCAGCTTCTGAGTTTGATTTTTTCATCAACTCTTGAACTGCATTATGTCCTTTATTAGTTATTACTCCGTCAATTTTACCGGCATCATTACTGAACATGTCAGCTGCTAAAATTGAGGTGCTGTATTCACCGATATCTATTTTACCGTTTTTATCAATATCCATCAGTTCAGCAGAAGAATTGCCGTCTAAACCTACTGCTTTATCCAATTCTTTTACCGATATTTCTTTTCGCTCGCCCATTTCTTCATATGCAGCTCCAAACAATGCATTTTTATCAATACCGTCTGCTTTATTAATATTAGGCATGTATCTGTATTCATATTCTAAAGGAGGAAGAGCCTTTAAGTATTCATCATTTTCTTTTGTATATTTTTCCATTTGCTGAATATTTTTTTCCGCAGCATCAGGACTTAAACCAAAATCCAAAATAGGAGGAGTTGCATTATTGTCTTTTATAATTGGCTGTTCCATATATTCATAAAAATTTTGAACAGAATTCCTGCCATATCTTACTGACGAATTTTTAACTGTGTCCTCTCTATATTTGCCCATAGTTCCGTCAATTTTTGCTACACCGTTATTTAGTTCAAACATAATTTGCCTCCACACATAATCTTATACATATATAAAAACTTTATCTTTCAAAAAATTGACTTTGTTGTAACAAATTTTTACAAAGATAAAACTCTGACCAAAACTTGTAGTATAATTGTTTGGATAGGAGATTAGGGAATGAGTGAATACGTTTATATGAACGGGAATTATGTAGAAGCCGATAAAGCGGTTTTACCTGTCAGAACTCACGCGTTCTTATATGGGACATCTGTTTTTGAAGGAATTAGAGCATATTATAATGCGGAAGAAAATCAGATGTACGCTTTCAGGGTTCGTGATCATTATAAAAGATTATTGGCAAGCGCCAAGGTGATGTGGATGAATTCTCCATATACATTGGATGAATACGAACAAATTACAAAAGATTTGTTAAAGAAAAATAACTACAAAACGGATGCATACATTCGCCCTACGTTGTATAAATCAGCTATTAAAGTCGGACCGACTTTAACGGATAATGAAGATTCTTTTTTAATATTTACAACGCCGTTCGGGAATTATTTTGATGCGGACAAGGGATTAAAGTTGTGTGTATCAAGCTGGCGAAGAACTTCTGATAATGCAATTCCTCCCAGAGCAAAGGTTAGCGGTGCTTATGCCAATTCTGCGCTCATAAAAACCGATGCACATGAAATGGGTTTTGATGATGCAGTTGTGTTATCTGAATCCGGACATGTTACAGAAGGCTCCGCTATGAACATATTTTTCGTATTTAACGGAGTTCTTACAACAACAAATATAACTGATGATATATTAATAGGTGTAACTAGAAATACTGTATTAGAATTAGCACAAGAACTCGGAATCCCTGTTTCCGAAAGAACTATTGACAGAACCGAAATATATAATGCGGATGAATGCTTCTGCTGTGGAACAGGAGCGCAAATTGTTCCCGTAGAGAGTATAGACCATCGCATTATCGGGGACGGCAAAACCGGAACTATAACAGGGAAAATACAAAATTTATATTATGATGTAGTAAGAGGAAAGTCAGAAAAATTTAAAGGATGGTGTACTCCGATTTATGATTAGATTCTTTGGTAAATGTATGATAAATCTATGGATAAGTATCTGCTATTTATTTAGCGGAAAATCAAGGTTTTCTCATGCTCTATCTCAAGCTGCTTTAATAAGTTTTGATTCGCTTTTAATATCATTGGTAATAACTTTTGTTTCTGCTGCCGTAATTGCAATACAAGTGTCAAAGCAATTTCTTATGTCAGGAGCAGAGGCGTATATTGGCGGATCTATTGCAATTGTCATGATAAGGGAAATTGCCCCCGGATTTGTTGCCCTTGCAATCGGAGCAAGAGCAGGAACTGCAATATCCGCAGAGATTGCAAATATGCAAGTTACGTCTCAGGTTGATGCAATAAAAACACTTAAAGTAGATCCTGTAGGATATTATTTTTCACCAAGAATTATTGCTTCAGCAATAACAGTTCCAATGGTAGTAATGATAGCAGAAGTAGTCGGTATTGCAGGCGGACTTCTTGTTTCGCATGCAACAATCGGGCTTCACCCTGCAAGATATATAAATTCTGTTTGGCTTTGGCTAAATGCGAGGGATATATATATTAGTTTATTAAAAGGGATAGTTTTTGGAATACTAATAGCTCTTGTTTGTGCGACACAAGGTTATGAAACCAAAGGCGGAGCTAAGGATGTTGGAGTATCCACCACAAAAGCGGCTGTATTATCGACAGTATACATGCTTGCCGCTGACTTTATATTGAATTTAATATTTTATTTATAATGAAAGGAACAAATTATGTTAATTAGCCCAATCAACAACGTAAATCCGACCACAAATTTTAAATCAAAAATTAAGCCGACAAATGATTTAAAAAAAGGATTTGAAATGGCAGAAAGTAATATAAATTCAGGCTCAATGAAAAACATGAATTATGCAAAAGATTTTTTAGACAGTCTTTTTAGAATAAGTGAATCTAAAAAACAGCCTGAATTTAAAATTGAAATAGATAAGCGCCGAGAAGATCATACATATACAAAAATTAACGGCAGAAGAGTAAGCGGCGGTCATAATGAATGCCAACAGAATCTTCAGGATGCATATCTTGTAATAGAGGGAACTAACCGTTATGCTTCGAAGCTGGAAAATATCGAAGAATCGTATCTGGATGTTTTAAAAGCTCGAATAACAGAAGCTGAAGAAAAATTAGACAGGCTAAAAGAAAGATATTCAAAACAATTAATGTTAGAATTAAATCAGGCTAAAGGCAAAATTTTTTAATTGCTTAATAAATTAAATTGCTTATATATAAATCTCGTGATATCATTGTAATATTAACGAGGAGAGTGATTTTGCAGGACAAACAATCAGAACAAATGATGTATGAATTAGTAGCTGAATGGCTGCAAGACTATCGCTGCGCAAAAAATAATGCGGATAAAGCAAAATCAAAAGCGTTGATTGTTACACGTATGCTTCCGATTGTTAAAAGAATTGCAAGAACAATTGCAAGACGTTCTTATGACCCGATTGAAGATTTAATTCAAGCAGGTTCTATAGGATTGTTAAAGGCTATTGAAAGTTTTTCACCTGAAATAAATAATAACTTTAAATACTATGCCGGCAGCTTAATTATCGGAGAGATAAAGCATTATATCAGGGACAAAATGAACACGATAAAAGTTCCAAGACACATACAAGAATTATCTTTCCGTATTAATAATTTTATCTCGACATTGACGCCTGATGAGTTAAATGAATTAACAAATGAATATGTTGCAGAAGCTTTAAATGTTTCTAAAAAAGATGTTGATTTTGCACTGCAATCAGATAGGAGAAAAAATACATTATCACTTGATGATGTTTACAAGACAGATTCGAACAACTTAGGATACGAAGAAGTCATTGCTCAAGAAAATTACAAAGAAATGTCAAACATGGAGGATATCCGTCTTATATTGGAACTTGTTATAGTTCGTTTACCAAAAGAGTACAGACAGCTTATTGAACTATATTATTATGATGATTTGAGTCAAAAAGAGATTGCCATAAAAACAAAACTTTCACAAATGCAGGTTTCCAGAAAGTTGAAAAAAGCTTTCGAAATGCTTCATCAGATGATAGCAGACTCTCAGCTCGGTTCGTCCCTTATGGAGTTATAGTAAATGGATTTTAACACTTATTTATTAATTTGGGTTTGTATTTTTGGTCTATGTATGGGAAGTTTTTATAATGTTGTAATTTTACGCTCGCTTTCGGGAGAAAGCATCGTTTTTCCGCCGTCAAAATGCCCAAAATGTAATCATAAGTTGTATCCTTGGCATAATATTCCGGTTTTATCTTATATTTTTTTAAGAGGCAGATGTTATTTTTGTAAAGAAAAAATAAGTATACAATATCCGATAATAGAACTATTAACAATGTTTATGTTCGGATATTCTTTTTTTGTGTTCGGAAGCAGCTATAAAACTTGTTTTGTAATTTTTTGGCTTTCTTGCTTATTAATAATGACAATGACTGATATAAAAGAAAAATTGGTGGATTGTAATATTGCAATAATATTAGCAATAAGCGGAATTATTTATTCTTGGTTGTCTCTAGGTTTATCCGGAGTTTTATATTCTGTTTTAGGCTTGATAGCGGGTGCTGTTATAATGGAACTTTTTGCACGACTGGGGTTTTTGATTGCCGGAAATAGAGCTATGGGTGAAGCGGATACATATGTAGCCGGAGCGTTAGGTGCAATTTTTGGAGTTAAGAGTATCGTTTTTGTGCTTTGTTTGAGCTTGTTTGCATCTATGTTGTTTATCCTTCCGATATTTTTGTATAATAAGTATAAAGAAAATGATAAACTTACATGTATTTCTTTTATTCTGTTTACGCTGTCTTTAGTTACTTTTTATACCTTATTCCAAAATGTGTGGATGCTTGTTTGTGTAGGTATATCCGGATTATTTTTAATATATGGAACAATGAGAGGTATAAGGACTGCAAAAAGAAAAAATTACCTTCCGTATGTTCCTGCTTTGGCAATTGCAGCTGTTTATTATATTTTTCTTTTACATTAAAAAAAGATTAAATTCATTTTATTCTCTTTATACATATGATATAATACTTTTAGGATAGATTATAAGGAGGGGATATATGGCGAATCCTATTTTAAATGAAAATAAATTCAATGAACAGGAAAGAGTTCTTGACGGCATGCCGATGACAATTAACGGAACTATTCAAGTAACAGCTTTTCTCGGCTTGCTGCTTGTATGTGCGGCAACATTTGTATGGTCAAGAATGACTGCTGGGTATACTGATTTAGCAATGATGCTGACAGGCGGCGGTACAATTGTAGGATTTATATTGGCTATAATTATTTCTTTTACAAGAAATAAATATTTAATTCCGGTTTATGCGGTTTGTGAAGGATGTGCAATAGGCGGAATCTCGGCAATATTTGAAACACAATTCCCCGGCATTGTTGTACAAGCTGTTGCCGGAACGTTTGCAGCATTATTTTCTATGCTTATTTTGTATAAAATGAATTTAATCAGAGCAACAGATAAATTCAGAAGTGTAATATTTATATCAACTTTATCAATAGCAGGAATCTATCTGGTTGATTTGATTGGCAGATTATTTTTGCATATGCAGGTTCCTATTATAAACTCAGCTTCACCTGCAGGAATTTTGGTAAGTCTTGTAATAGTTGTTGTTGCAGCTTTAAATCTTATCCTTGATTTCGATTTTATTGAAAAGGGTGAACAAATGATGCTTCCTAAAGATTTTGAATGGTATGGAGCATTTGGCTTAATGGTAACATTAGTATGGTTGTATTTAGAAATCTTGCGATTACTTGCAAAGTTGAATGAAAGAAAATAATAATGCAAATAACAAGTTGGAAAAATTTTTTCAACTTGTTATTTGATTTGGCGGTGTAAAAGTGAAGTTAATATTTATAAATATGCTTTTTTTTGTAATGGGATTGTGTTGCTCGTTACCAATGTTGTTTGTAATATTTTTTTATTTAAAAAAAGTTATAAAACAGGATTTTGTTAAAATAGCAAATGATACTATAAAAACAGAGCAAGAAGATTTAAGAAAACAAAACAGAGAAGCATTGGAAGAAAAACTATTGCCTTTGACAAAAGAGCTTGGAACTTTTAAAGAAAAGGTTGATAAGTTTAATATTAACGGAGTTGAAAATACTGTAAAGATTATAGATCAACTTAATATTTTAGAAAAAAATAATAAAAAAATAGAAGAAGAAGCAAGAAATTTAACGGAAGCTCTAACGAAGAACCAAAACATAAAAGGTTCATATGGTGAAAATATACTCGAATCAGTTTTGCAGTATTCCGGCATGGTAGAGGGAATCCATTATATCAAGCAGTACTCAACAAGTTCCGAGAATATAAAAGATAACGAGATTCATAATATCAGACCTGATATTGTAATAAACTTACCTGATAACAGGCATTTAATAATTGATTCCAAAGTTACTTTATCAAGTTATATTGAATATATTAAAGATAAATCGAGACTTAAAGATTATAAAACGGAAGTCAAAAAAAGAATATCAGAGCTGGCAAATAAAAATTATAATAATATTCCTGACATCAACCAACCTGATTTTATAATTATGTATATGCCGATTGAGTCAAGTGTAAGCTTGCTATACGAGGATTCCGATATTGTAAATTTGGCATATAAATCAAATATAATAATAGCAGGTACTTCTTCTCTTCTTGTAATTATAAGATTAGTAAATCAATTATTTATTCAACAGAAACAAAATGAAAATGTTCAACAAATTGTTGAAGCAGGAACGAATCTATATGATACATTTGTTCACTTTTGTAATGAATTATTAACTATGCAAAAAGATTTTGAAAAGCTTTCTCAAGAATTTACAACAGTAATTAATAGGTTTAGAAGAACAAATAAAAATAAACCAAGCATTTTTTCACAGATAAATGAATTGAAAAAATATGGAATAAATTCCACAAAAAATATTCCGCAAGAATTACTGGAAGAATACAGCACAGTCGAAGACGAGATTGCAGGAGGGGTTGTATAAATGGCAAAAATACTTATAATCGACGATGATCAGGCAATAAATGAATTAATCAAAATTAATCTTGAACTTCAAGGGTACGAAGTAATGCAGGCATTCAACGGAATAGAAGGATTTGCAAAAGCTAAACAGGAAGAACCGGCATTGATAGTGTTGGATGTAATGATGCCGGAGGTTGACGGATTTACTGTAGCGCAAAGAATTCGTCAATGTGCAGATATTGCCGAAACTCCGATACTTATGCTGACAGCGTTATCACAATTAAATGATAAAATAAACGGTTTTAATATCGGTGTGGATGATTATTTAACTAAACCTTTTGAGATTGATGAACTTATTGTCAGAGTGAGAGCACTGTTAAAAAGGACGAAACAAATACCAAAATCTTCAGCCGTAAGAGAGTTATTAACATATAAAGAAATTACCTTAATACCGGAAACATATAGTGTTAAGATACAAGATAAAGTACAAAAGTTAACCCCAATAGAGTTTGATATATTCAATTTGCTGTTTCAAAATCATGGGAATATGGTTTCAGGTGCTAAACTACTCAAGGAAATTTGGGGATACGAGCCTGATGACAATGTTGAAACGATAAGAGTCCATATCCGTCATCTTCGTTCAAAAATCAACAAAATATCTGACGGAAAACAATATATCGAAACGGTATACGGTGGCGGTTACAAATTAAATGTGTAGTTTTGTAACAAAATTTTAAAATAACGCAATTCTTCAACAGAATTTTACTTTATATATATAAGGAAAATTATTAAAATAGTTGAGGATAGCAATTTTAATGGAAGAGATTGGATACATATCAATACCAATAGAATTATTGCAATATAAAAAGTATTCGGAACTTGTAAATAATCAGGATGCTAATAAATTAATTCTGCCCGATTTCGGTGTTAAGTTAATTAAGAATGCGGATGGAGAACTTGAATATGCCGCATACTTTTCAGATACGGGAGAATTGCTGAAAAAAATATACTATGAAGGTTCGTCTGTTTCATGTATAAAGCATTATCGTAATAATATTTTATACTCAGATGAATATTATGAAAAAGGACTATTATTAAAAAAGATTAAATATGATAATTCCGGTAGTATTACATCAACTTCAAAATTCTTTTATAACAAAAGTGATAAAATAATATCAATACAAAAAAGCGTAGATAATAATCGTTATGAAGTACAATACGGGTATGATGAGCTGGAAAGAGTCAACAGCAGAACAATCATCGTAAACTCTAAAGAAATTACAAAGCAGGAATATCGATATGATATTTTAGACAGAATTGTTGAATATTCCGATAATACCCAAACGATAAAAGTAACTAAAATTAATAAAGATAACGAATTGATAAGTTACACAATTCAAGATAAAGCAGGAAATATCATAAATATTAACAATAAATATCTCTGTTCCAAGTATATTGGTACAGAAATGGAATTAAACGGTCACAAAACAACTATAACTGATAAATCCTATACAGATAATGTAATGCTTAAAAAGCCATATACAAAAGAAGAAGATTTAGATTTTGCTATTGCAAATATGATTAAAAAGTTAAAAGTGACAACAAAAAGAAGTAATTGTACTGATATAGCAAAAACATGTATAAGTGATAGGATAAAGCAAAATGCACCGCTTCCAATTTCTATTAGGAAAAAAATGTTATTTCAGAATACATAAATATTGATTATTTTTTAAATATAAAGAAAGCAGCGAGCACTATAAAAATAAAGCCTATCAAATAATTCCAGCGGAATTCTTCTTTTAAATACAATACTGAAAAAAAAGCAAATACAGAGAGCGTTATGATTTCTTGTATTGTTTTTAACTGTGCTGCATTATATACCGAATAACCGATTCTATTTGCAGGAACCTGAAAACAATATTCAAAGAATGCAATTCCCCAACTTGCAAGTATAACTATCAAAAGAGGCAGACTCCTGTGTTTTAAATGTCCATACCAAGCAAATGTCATAAATATATTAGAAATCAATAATAAAATTATAGGAGCTATCTGTCTAAACATGTTAACCTCTTTTAAAAATGTCTTTTTTGAGGTTCAATTAAGGTCTTTGCAAGAACGTCAGCACCCCAAAAATTTCGTCTTTTTAGCTTTTCATAAGCTGATTGGTTGTTGTATTCTATAAATCTATGTTGAAATTCATACTTTCCGTTTTCAACATTGATAATTAAATAACATGCTTTAGGTTCCGGTGTGAACGGGCGTCCTATGCTACCAACATTTACAACAGTCTTTTTTTCAAAAGTTTGGAATCCGCAAGGAATATGTGTGTGCCCGCAAAGAACAACATTTGCATCGACATTTTCCATCATTTTTTCAATGTCCTTCATTGGAGTATTTGGTAAGATATCTTCATTGTTTTTTCTGGGAGAACCATGAACCAGAAGAAATGTTACACCCTCAAATGAAACTTCTTTTTGTATCGGTAATGATTTTAGAAATGCTTTTTCCATCATATCAAGCTGTTTTACATCATCCTTTAAAGCTTCTGCCATAATAGGAGCTTTTTCTTTAAGTTCATCATATATATCAAAATTATAGTCAGCAATCATCAAGTCTGTGTTGCCTTGTATCATAAAATTATCAGCAGAATGAGATTTTTCTATAAAGTACTCAACAGTATCTTTCGGGTTAGGACCTGCCATTGCATAGTCCCCCAATACAAATAATTTTTTGCATTCCTGAGAGTTTATATCTTCCATGACTGCATTTACAGCGTCCATATTTCCATGTATATCAGAAATTACAGCTATTTTCATTTTTTGCTCCTTTAATATCTTTGTGATATAAGTATTATATGATAAAAAGACGAAAATCAAAACAAATTGCAATAGGAAATATTAAAATTGGAGGAGGTGCTCCAATCAGTGTTCAATCTATGTGCAATACTGATACAAGAGATGTCGGCGCAACGCTGAATCAAATAAGTGCTCTTGCATCAGCAGGATGCGAGATTGTAAGATTAGCTGTTCTAAACAAAGAAGCTGCAGCTGCAATTAAAGACATAACAGCAAAGTCTCCGATACCACTAGTTGCAGATATTCATTTTGACTACAGGTTGGCTATTACGTGTATAGAAAACGGCATAAATGCACTTAGAATTAATCCCGGAAATATTGGCAAACGCGAACATACCAAAAAAGTTGTAGAAGCAGCTAAAGATAGAAATATTCCAATCAGAATAGGTATAAACGGCGGTTCTTTAGAAAAAGAATTTGAAAAGATGGATTTGCCTTTGCACGAAAAAATGGTACAAAGTGCATTAAGACATATAGAGATTTTAGAAGATTTAAATTTTTATGATACAAAAATTTCACTAAAGTCTTCTGATGTTTTAACAACAATAGAGGCTTATAAATTAATAGCACAAAAGGTAGATTATCCTCTTCACATAGGTGTTACGGAAGCAGGAACTTTGAAAGCCGGATTAATTAAATCTTCTGTCGGAATCGGTTCTTTATTGACTTTAGGAATCGGTGACACAATAAGAGTTTCTTTGACAGAAAATCCAATAGAAGAAGTTGATGCAGGGTTCGGAATCTTAAAATCACTTGGCTTAAGAGAAAAGGGGGTTAATTTTATTTCATGTCCTACTTGCGGTAGAACACAAATAGATTTAATAAGTTTAGCAAAGCAAGTGGAAAATAAATTTAAAAATCTGGATTTGCCGATTACAATTGCAGTCATGGGTTGTCCTGTTAACGGACCGGGGGAAGCAAGGCATGCTGATTTTGGAATTGCAGGAGCAATAAATGAAGGATATATTTTTAAAAAGGGAGAAATTATTGCAAGGGTACCTGAAGCAGACTTGATTAATTCGTTAGAAAAGATTATAATAGAATCGTATAGTTTAGTTAAATAAGAATGGGTGCTATGAAAAAAAGTTTATTTTTAGTTTTATTGCTATCTTTTGCATTTTGTATGCAAGCTAATGCAACTGTTACTGTTGATCAGTTAACAGAGCCTGATTATGTTATCAATAATGGATATTCAGAAGCAACAGCTGAAGCTGTTATGTTGGTTAAAAGCAGAACAAAAGGCCAACCTGCTGAACCTATCTATGAAAGAGGACATAATAAATTTGTAAGATTTTGCAGAAACGTTATGGGGTATTTAGATCCTGCTCAATCAACTGATGAAACAATTCACCATGATATACATATGTCACCAAACTTTAGAGATTTATAATAAGAGTGATTTAGTATAATTGCAGAATTATTAAAAAAGCACCTTGCCTATTTGGCAAGGTGCTTTTTGTGTTCGTTTATAATATTGTTTTTATATCTTTTAATATCAAATCCGGATTCAAATGATATCTTTCATTTAATTCACTTAAAGGTGTTCGGTCTGTAAATTCTTTTAACGATCCGTAATTTAAGACTTTCATATTGGAATTGCCGTAGAATCTTGTAATTTTTTCTCCAAAACCGCCGTTCAATTCCCCATCCTCAAGTGTTATAACAATTGAATGATCTTTTTTAAGATTTTCTAACATCTCTTCATCAATACCGGATATGAAACATGGATTTATCAATGTTGCATTAATACCATATTCTTTAGATAATAAATCTTTTACAGATTTACCCTTTTCAAAGAATGAGCCTAAAGCTATTATTGCAATCTTATTTCCTTGTTCAATTAGCTTAAATTTATTTAAAACTGAATAATCTGTAAAATCTTGTTTTCCGGAGTATGAAATTGCCATAGGAACTCTTATAGCGACTGAATATTTATCCTGATTTACAGACCAATCTAGCATTCTTTCATATTCTTCTTTGCAAGTAGGTGCTAAATATACAATATTAGGAATATTAGAAATCAGCGGAATATCAAATGTGCAGAGATGTGTTGCATCAGCTCCCGATATGCCGCCCCAAAATATCAATAATGTTGCGGGGTTATTATTTAATGCTAAGTCTTGCGATAATTGGTCATATGTTCTTTGTACAAATGAGCTCATTATTCCAAGAATCGGCTTACCGCCCCTTTTTGCTATTCCGGAAGCCATTGCTACAGCTTGTTGTTCAGCTATACCTACATCTATATAATTTTTGCCTAATTTATCTCTAAATTCTTTGTTCCACCCAAAGACACCCGGAGTTGCAGCATTCATTGCAACAATCGGCATACCTTCATTTTTCTTTTTCAAAATATAATTTTTGGTTATTGATTCATAGCTTTCCTCTTCAGGAACAGGTTCTTCGTTTAAATGATCAAGGGTCCCCGGTAGAATCCAGTGGAAAGGCTCTTTATTTATTTCTGCCGGTTCAAAACCTTTTCCTTTAGTCGTGTGCATATGGATTAAAACAGGATGTTTTGAATCTTTAACCTTTGAGAAAGTTTCTATCAGACTTTCAAGGTTATGACCATCTGCTATATAGTGATATTCAAAGCCTAAAGATTTAAAGAAGTTGTCTTTTACATTACCGTCATTGTTTCTTAGCTCGGTTAAAAGGCTGCAGATTCCGCCTTGGTTTTCTGCAATAGACATGTCGTTGTCATTAACTATAATTATAATATTGCTGTTTAAAACAGCTGCATTGTTCAGACCTTCAAGAGCTTCACCTCCTGTTAGAGAGCCATCTCCAATAATTGCAATAATATTTTCGTCACCTCCAAGTATGTCCCTGCCTTTTGCAAGTCCTGTTGCCAGACTTATAGAAGTAGATGTATGACCTACCTTAAATAAATCATGTTCGCTTTCTTCAGGGGCAGTATATCCTGTGTATTTTAAATATGAATCAGGATTTGTAAAACCTTCTTTTCTTCCTGTTAAAATTTTATGAGGATAACACTGATGTGAAACATCAAATACAAATTTATCAATTGGAGAATTAAATACGTAATGTAGTGCGACAGTTGCTTCTACCATACCAAGATTTGGCCCGAAATGTCCGCCTGTTGTATTTACTTTTTTAATAATGAGTTTTCTCATTTCTTCAGAAAGTTCATATAATTCACTAATACTCAAAGATTTTAAATCATCAGGGCAATTAACTCTGTCTAAAATTCTTACGACTGTTTCTTGCATACAAGACTCCTTTCCATGCTTAATAATATGAAATTATAGCATAAAACAGTCTTAGCAAAAATAGTTACTGTTGCCCAATGACAAATCCTTTGATATCTCGCTTATTATTTTTGATGACACATGCCAATTGATATTTCCTGACGGATATTTTATATAATGTTTTGTTGAACACATTGTAGAAACGTAGCAAGCATCAATTATATTCATAAATGAAATATCTACAGAAAAATGTTCGCAGGAGACATGTTCTATATAGGAATTTATATATTCAATAGCCAAATCCGGATTTTTAGTATTAGGGACTAAAATTTCAGAAGGTCTATAATTCGTTTGGGGTAATTTATATTGACGTGACATTTATATTTCCTTAATGATATACATATCGGAAAAATTTTTTAAATCTTTGAGTCAATCAATATTAAATACTCCATTTATATGACAAATTTTATGGCTAGGCTTCTAACTTTATTTGATTGAGTTCTAAATTATTATCAATACTCTTTGATTTATGATAATTAAATTGTTCTTTTACTGTATTATAATTTTCTTTCAGAGAGTTTAATTTATCTTTATTTAACTTTGCAATAAAATTATACCTGTTTGCAAATCCTACATTACCTGATAATTTGCAGCTATCTGCCAACCCTTTAAAATGTCTGTATTTTGATTCTTTTTCTTTAATTAAGTATAATATCTCTCTGGCTTTATCTGATAACCTTATAACATTAAAAAAAGCTGCACATTTTTCTGCTATATCATCATCAGACATTTTTTTCATATAATCTTTGAATGATGAACTTGTAAAAATTTCACTGCCTTCATAAAATTCACCATTTTTTACATTTGAAACGTGAAAAGACATTCCGCCATTCTCTGTAGGAGTTACGTATAAAGGCTCTGAGTGATTCTTTGTAATATTGGCATATATATTTCGAATATTTTTTAGTCTGGTTTTATTAGCAATTTTCAGAGTAGTAGTTATTAAGTCACCTTTAAAAGAACATGTACCGTCAATATGTTTAATCATGATTTACTCCTTATTGTATACACTATATTATAAAACGCTTAAAAAAATTTTTTGCTATTAATCATAAATATTTACATATATTAATAAAACAGGCACTCTCATAAAGTAAGTACCTGTTTTATTAAAAAAAAAGGCCGGTCCGAAGACCAGCCGTAAATATCAACCAACAATTTCTTTAACTTCTGCTTGAAGGTTTTTAGAGTCAATCTTAATGCTGGGTCCCATTGTTGTTGTCAAATAAATTGACTTAACATATGTTCCCTTTGCTGCTGACGGTTTAGCCTTCAAAACGGCATCCACTAATGTTGCATAGTTCTTAACCAAGTCATCATTAGTAAATTGAACTTTTCCTATAGGACAGTGAATCATACCCTGTTTATCAGCTCTGAATTCAACTTTACCTGCTTTTGCATCCTTAACTGCTTTTGCAATATCCAGAGTTACAGTTCCTGTTTTAGGGTTTGGCATTAAACCTTTAGGACCCAAAACACGACCTAACTTACCTAACATACCCATACAGTCAGGAGTTGCGATTAATGTATCAAATTCAAACCAACCACCTGAGATTTTATCTATAATGTCTTCTGTTCCATAAAAATCTGCGCCTGCATCTTTTGCTTCATTAACTTTTGGCCCTTTTGCAATAACGCAAACTCTTACTTCCTTTCCTAAACCTGCAGGAAGAACTACGGTTGATCTGATTTGTTGTTCTGCGTGTTTTACATCAATACCTAATCTCATGTGGCATTCAACAGTTTCATTAAACTTAGCTACTTCCTTAGATATTTCTTGTAATTTTGTTAATGCTTCTTTTCCGCCTGTTGGTTGTTCAAATCCTTCAAGCATTTCCTGAAGCTTTTTTTGTTTCTTAGTTATTTTTGACATTTTATTTTCCTTTCATGGTATTAGCGGACTCTTTATAGTGAGCAGGTGAACCGGTGAACAAGCGGACAGGTGAATTTTAAATCACTTAATCACTTCATCACTCAATCACTTAATCACTTTACCATACATCCTTCCATTTTTTACTAATCTTTTACTGTTACACCCATTGCTCTGCAAGAACCTGCTATCATTTTAACGGCAGCATCCATTGTTGTTGCGTTTAAATCGTTCATTTTAATTTTAGCGATTTCTTCCAATTGAGCTCTTGTAATTTCAGCAACTTTTGTCTTATTAGGAACAGCTGAACCTTTTGGTATATTTAAAGCCTTCTTAATAAGAACCGGTGCCGGTGGTGATTTTATAACAAAAGTAAAACTTCTGTCTTCGTAAACATCAATAATAACAGGAATAATATAACCTGCTTGTGATTCGGTTTTAGCATTGAATTGCTTACAGAAATCCATAATATTTACACCATGCTGACCTAATGCAGGACCAACCGGAGGTGATGGATTTGCTTTTCCTGCTTCAATTTGAAGCTTAATTTTTCCTACTACTTTCTTTGCCATTTTTGTTCTCCTTTCGTGGTACCAACGGGGGGCATCCCCTTCCACGTTATTGCTAGTTTATTCTACTAAAGGGGTATTTCGGTATTTCGCATAAATACGAAATACTTTTACCTTTATAATTTTTGTATTTGTTTGTATTCTAATTCAACCGGAGTTTCACGACCGAATATAGAAACCATTGCTCTGAGTTTTGCTTTATCAGGATAAACTTCCGTAATATCTCCGACAAATTCTGCGAATGGTCCGGAGACAATTCTGACTTTTTCGCCAACTTTGACATCCATTTCAATTTTTTGAGTAGTCGTTGTTGAACGATGAATAATCTTTTTAATCTCAGATTCTTTTGCAGGTATTGGTTTTTTAGCTGAACCAACAAATTTTGTAACACCTGCAGTATGTCTTACTACATACCAACTGTCTTCATCCATAATCATTTCAACCAATACATAACCGGGGAAGATTTTTTCTTCTTTTTCTAATTTTCTTCCGCCTTTTATTTGGGTAACGGTTTTTTGAGGAACTTCAACTCTGAATATTTTATCTGCCATATTCATGTATTCAATTCTTTTTTCCAAATTGCTTTTTACCTTGTTTTCATATCCTGAATATGTATGAACAATGTACCAGCGTTTTTGGCTCTTGACCGAAGACTTATTTTCTTCTGCCGATAATGATTCACTTGTCATCTCTTCATTCGTTGTTAAGTTTTCTTCTTTTTCACTCATTATTCTTACCCTTATATTTGGTTTATGATTTATTAAAATTTTGCAAGCATTGCATTAAAAATTATATCCACAACATATATAAAAACAGTAAATATAAATACGATAGCAACAACAAAACAAGTTTCCACTACTACTTGATTTTTTTCCGGCCAAGTAATTTTTCCCCATTCAGTTCTTACGCCTCTAAAATATGAAATAACTGACTGTTTAATTTTATCTGCTGTATCGTTCATTTTAATTACCTTGTTTCTGATATAAATTCGCGCCCTGAAGGACTCGAACCCTCGACATCCGGTTTTGGAGACCGACGTT
>CAMORE010000001.1 GCA_946623365.1 uncultured Acinetobacter sp. | reverse complement strand
AATACATCAGCTGAAAAGAAAGAACGGTTGATTACAAATAATCTTAATGCTGATACAACTTTCTGGGAGTTAGGATGTTTCAATTCCGCAAATGGTAACCTGCCAAACGGAAAAACTTCCGCAACATCTACTGTAGGCGTAAGATATGATGGACAATTATACACGATTACCATGACGTCTACAAATACAGTCGGCGATTTACAAACAGCTCTCGCTGCATACGGCATAGAAACAGAAGTTCATAACGGTTCTCTGACTGCTGTCGGAACTTCAGACGGATGGCTTGAATCTGTAACAGGATTCCTTGCATCCACTTGGAACAACGGTTCAGGTAATGTATCCGGTATAGGACTTTCTCGTCATTATACAACTACTGTTACAACAACGATTTTGGGAGATAATACGCTTTCAGACAAACAAACAGTAACTTGGACTCATGATATGACGACAGATACAAAACTCGATCAAAACTTGCATCTCGCTGCAAACGGTACAGTGACAGTAGTCCAAGACGGAACGGAAAAAACAATAACGATTAATAAGGGCATGTCAATAGATGATATGCTAACAACACTTGCCGGTTATGGAGTTTCAGGACAAGTCGTCGATGGTAAGATTTCACTAACAGGTGCGACAAATACCTTTATTCTCGGAATGTCAGATAACTTAAAAAATACTCTCAAACTCGCAACAGGTAATGGCGTAAGTTTTGTAAAATCAACTCATACGGTAGTTAATAAGATGCAGGGTTCTACTGATCTTAAAACAAGTTACGGCGTAACAAACGGCAATATCGAAATTGTTCAGGAAGGTGTTCACTATACAGTTAACTTCTCCGGAACAACAGCAGATGATTTCTGTAACCTGCTTGCTCAATACGGATTTACAACAAGTATAGATTCAAGCGGTCGTCTTGAAATTACAGGTATAGGAAATAGCTATCTTGCAAATGTTACAGGCGGCTCTAATATTCTTACGAAACTCGGATTAACAAAATGGTCGTTGGGAGAAGTTACACAAACCTCTGCGGACCTTAAAGACACAGATCGTACGGCAAAAATTGACGGGTCAACAAAACTTGTTGATTTGCAGGATTCTGACGGTAACAATTTAGGTATTACTGAAGGAAGCTTCTATCTGTATGATAACGGAGTAAGAAATACTCTTTCTATAACGAAAAAAACTACAGTAAATGACTTAATGGGAGATTTAGCACTCTATGGCATGATTGCAGATATCTCTGAAGACGGTTCAATATCCGTAAGCGGTCACAATGATTCTTACTTGGAAACTTCTCTTCTTGCAAGTTCGCCAAATTCAAACATCGTTAACAGATTGTTCTCTAACTGGGATTTTAATAAAGTTTATGATTCCAATAACTTAACAAAACCTGTTCCGGTTATAGAAGCAATATCAAGAGAAACTAAACTTTCAAATATAGCTGAAGGAACATATACAGCAGGAAAATTCACAATTACTAAAGACGGTGTTCAAACAGATGTAACGCTAACTTCCGAAGACACAGTAGGAACATTTATGGATATAATCGGTCAATTCGGCTTTGACGCAGTTATAAATGATAAAGGTCAATTGATAGTTAAAAATGAAGGTAATTCGACACTGTCATCAGTATCCGGAGGTTCAAATGTTCTTTCTGTTTTAGGTCTGACAAACTGGATTACTACGGATTCCTACGAAGGTAAAATAGAAGATGTTACAACAATTACTACAAATACTATATCTGCAACAAGAGCAACTACATTAAATGAACTTGGTGTTACAACCGGTGAATACTATATTTATAATAACGGTGTAAGATACACAGCTATGGTTTCAACCGGAGATACGCTCGGAGATGTTATGGATACTCTGAGAACATTCGGTATTGAATCCAGACTTGTAAGCGATGCATCAGGAACTTCTGCTATCCTTACAACAACAGGTAACGGAGATTCTTATGTTGCAACTTCAAATACAACAAACAATAATGAAAAATCAAATATTGTATCTAAATTGTTCGCTTCCACAACTCAAATGAATCAATACAACAGTACAAATAAAGTTGAAGGAACAGAAACAACAACCGTCAGTGCTACAGAAACTACAAAAATAGGAGATTTAAATTATACTCAAGGCGGTGCAATTAAGTCAAGCTGGACTCTTGCTTCTGATGCAACAGCTCAAATTTCGGTAAATGTAGACGGTGTAAACAGTGTTATCTCTGTAAGCAGTACTGATACGGTAGGTGATTTGCTTGGTAAATTCAGAGCCCTTGGACTTGAAGCTACAATATCAGACGGAAATATTGTTATCCAAAGCGGCTATAAAGATATGACAATTAATTCTACAGGTACATCTGATATCTTTAAAAATAACAATAGTAAATTAAAACTTTCATTTAATAACGATTTGGGCGGTTATGCATCAAGTTCTGTTACGGTTAAATCTACAACAACAGCAATTGAAGACCATACTGTTTCTGCTGCAAAATATGCAAATTTAGATACTAAACTTTCAATGCTTAATATCTCAACCGGTTTGGATGAATCAAAAGGCACAACAAGAACATTATCTGTATATAGAAATGGTAAAAAAGCTTCTATTACTTTAGACAATGATTGTACATTCAGATCTCTTAACCAAAAGCTTCAAACAGCATTTGGCAGCAATGATGTTCAGTTCTCCTTTGATGAAGAAGGATATTTAGTTCTAAAATCATCATCGGGTGCAACAGTTAACCTCGGCGCAGCAACAGATAACACAAATTTTGCTTCAATAGTAGGTGCTACACAATGGGGTGACGGTTCCGTAAGAAGCTCTCGTGAATTATATGTAGTTAATGGTGAAACCAAACTTACAACAGCAGGGCTGTTCAGAAATGGTAACATTACAACAGGAACATTTATAGTAGGTGATGCGACAATTTCTGTAACAAATACTACAACAATGAATGATATAGTAGCTGCAATCAATTCAAATGAAAATTCCGGAGCTACCGCATATTGGGACAGCGTAAGCGGTCAGCTTCAAATTGAATCAAATATGGCAGGCTCTTCCTTTATTAATATTGATAAGGGTACAAGTAACTTTACTGATGTTATGGGATACACCGGAGTCGAAAACGGTAACAAGTATCTGAATGTTGTAAGCCAAACTCTTGGTCAGAATGCTAAGTTCACAATTAACGGAACAACTTATTCCGCTAATTCCAATATTGTAAAAGAGGATGTCTCCAGAATAAGCGGAGTTACACTAAATCTAAAAGCCGCTTCAGAAGGTGAAGTTGTTAAACTTACTGTAACAAAAGATTCCGAAAAACTTGCCAGTGCTGTTTCAGATGTTGTAAATGCATATAATGAACTTATGAACAACGTAGATGAAGCAATTGCAAAAGACGGTGATTTGAGCAATCAAACAACACTCAAAATGATAAGAAATCAACTTAGAAGCATTATGACATCATCAGAATCAGCAGGAACATTCTATAAAAATCTTTCCGCTGTAGGTATATCTACTTCTGCTGCAAGCGGAAGCAACTTATCTGTTTCTAATGATGCAATTGTAAATCTTACTTTTGATGCAGATACATTTAAAAGTAAATTTGCAAATGACTGGGATGCTATGAAGTACCTGCTTGTGGGTACTGATACGTCTACAGGTATATTTAACAGAATGGAAAATGTTGTAGAAAGTGCTTTAACAAGTGTTACAGGATATTTTGATTCTGCGGACAGATCATTCAATACACAAATCACAAACTTAAATCAAAAAATATCAAAAGCTAACAGAGCTCTTGAATCATATAGAGAACAATTAGAAGCTAAGTTTAAATCAATGGATATGCTTATCGCACAAATGCAGCAGCAATACAGTTCATTCCTTAAATCATAGTGCTAAAATACATATTTTGATGGATTATATATTTTCGAATTAAAGTTTTTGTATTTTATGCCGTAATAATATGTACAGGTATAGGACATGTCATGCGAAAATTAAATGGTATCACTATCAACGGAGAATATCTGGGTAATAGTGTTGTAATAAACGCTATGTTTAGAGCAATCTGCACTATTTCTCCTTCTGTGATGCGCGAATTTATACAAATAATAAATAACGTAGAAACTCTCGATGAAGCAGTTAAAATTAACAATTTTAATTGTGTGAATGATAGTATAGATATCGAATTTGAAAATAAAAAACAAAAAGGGAATGCAAGTTTGAGTTTTGCTATGAAAAACGGCGAACCTCAGTTATCGGATTGTAAATTAGCGGTAGGAGATGAAGTTTATAACAGCCTTGACGAATTTAAAGAAATGGTTAAGGAAAAGAAAAGAAAGAAAGCAATTGAGGCTAAAGAAAAAGCTATAGCAAAAGCCAAAGAAAAAGCTAAAGAAAAAATTAAAGCTCAATTAAAAGCTAAAGCTCAAGGTGATGAAAATAGTGTTCAAAAATTGCCTCAAAAAATTGCAACAAAAGACGAAAATGGCAATGAAATAATTTTAGAAGGAAAAGCTGCTGAAGAATTTTTTGAAGCCAAAATGGCATCAGAAGATTTTGATGACGATTTTGAAATACTTGATGAAGAATATATTGAAAATGAAATAGAAAATCCAGAGGAAGAGACTTCGGATGATGATTGGGACGACGATTTTGAGGAAGAAGAATCAGACGAAGAAGAGGAATATAATGACAACTATACCGAACATAAAGAATCTGTAATGACAGATGAGGATGATGAGGATTGGGATGTTGAGAAATCGGAAGGAGAAGCAGCAGAAAGTCTTGGTACTGAAGAGGATAACGAGTCTCATAATGCAGAGGATGATTTATACGATTCGGAACAAAGTATAGAACAGCAAGACGACATCGATAAAAAAGAATCAAATGCTATTATGCAGGTTGATGACTCTTTTGATGAAGAAGAACAAGCATTGATAAAAGAAGTTATGGGTAGTGATGATTGGGATCCTTCTGATATAACAAAAGTTAATAAGTGCACAATAATAGCAAAATCAATCAAAATAGAAGCTGCAGGATTCGAAACAAACGGAAGTGTAATGCGTCCGGCCGCTCAACAAAATTTCGGTGGAGATTTCGGCAATCAGCCGTATAATAACTTTGTGGCAGCAAATTCGTATGGTATGAATGGTGCTATGCCTTTTGATAATAGTTTCTATGGCGTTAACCCCAATATAGTTGCAAATAATCAAGGACATGATACTGAATCACAAGGTCAGGCAAATGCGGATATAGCAGCTCAAAATGCGCTACCGCAGCAAGGGATGATACAAAACGGCATGATGCCAGGATATCCACAATCCGGAAACCCTAAAGACGATGATCCTATAAAACTTCAAATGGAAGCTATTCAAGCAGAACTGGCTCGTTTAAAACAGCAGACTGAAAAAAGCAAGAAATTAACAACCCTTGATGAATTTTTAAATTCTCAAAGAAAATTAGAAGCAGAACGTGAGAAAAAACGAAGAGAACGATTCCGTATAATAGGAAGTCGTGAACATATACGTGCAAATGCTTTAGAAGGCGGTTTATATGTTTATGGCAAAAGAATTTATAAATGGGGAGAGCCAAAAACACTTGAGGAATAATTTTTACTTTATCGGAATTTTATATGTTCCTATAAGAGTTTTGTATTTTGGGTCTTTATATAAATACACATCTATAGAATAATTAACCAATTCTTTTTTTGTATATATGTTTTTTCCAAAATTAATTGTAAAGGAGTCAGATTCTCCACCATTAGAGAACAGCATATTCTTTCTGTCTGCAATATTTACAATTATGGATTCTTTCTGCTTATCTTGCTGTTTCAATACATACTCTGCGTTTAATTTTACGATATCGGACGGTGATGTATTTTTTATTATAAACTGCATTTTTATGCGATATCTAAAGAATCTTTTTTTGACTTCAAAATTTTCGATAAAAATTTCAACATCATCTTTATAAACAACTTTATTGTTTAAAAATAAATCAAGTGAGTGATTTTTATATCTGTAATACTTGGCTTTTGTTAAATCTCCCTTAAGTTCTTCTATATTAGCAGCTTTCATTAGAGCTCTGTTATATACTCTGTAGTCAATTTCCTGAGGATGTGATTGTAATAATGGCTCAAAATACTTTATTGATTCAATTGGATCTAAGTCCGCATAAATAATAGCTAATCTGTATTTTATCAAATAATTGTCCGGTTCATATTTGAGCGCTTGTTTTAAGAATCTTACCGCGTCAGAATTATACCCGTTTTTTACTATTACGGCAGCTGCTTCAACGTATGCATTCACTAAACGCTTAATTATAGATTTTTGTACATATTTATCTTGTTTTTTTAATCTTGAATAATAATATTCTGATTTTTCGTAGCTATCAGCTGATTTTAGGAATTTACTTTCAGAAAAATATTTATCTCCCAGTACCATATACGCTCTGGTTTTAAATTTAATCAGATTTACAGAATTAACATCAGGTACGGATTCTATTAGTTCTTCAGCTTGATTGATTTTGCCTAACTCAATTAATACTACAGCCTGTTTGTAAAAAGCTGTATATACACCGATTGGAGATTTTAACTGTGCCAAGTGGTATGCGTAATCAGCTTTTTCTAATTCGCCGGCAGCCTCATATATTCTCCCCACCTGCATACAAATAGCATAATTTTTATCGTTCAATGATGCCGTTAAATCTGTATGAGATACTATTTCAAGAGCAACCTGACGTTCAAGGTTATGTGCAGCAGACTTGTTTTCATATAAATTTTTTATCATTTCACTTCTGGCGTGAAACGATAATAATATAGTAAAAACAGCACCTACTAAAAATGAAATAAATGCAGTTCTTGTATATCCAATAATTTCTTTTATAAATTCTTTCTTTTTATTTACCCTATTCTTTATTTTTTTTTCTTTAATCATACATTTCCTGTATTGAAATAGAATCTGCGTCTGTTATCTGTTGAAGTTCGCTATATAGTTCATCTATATGTTTTTTATTTGTCAAAGTAAAAGAAGCTGTAAACTTAGACTTATTAGGATTTTCAATCAATTTTTTATGAGTAAGATCCTTAATCTCATCTACTTTTTCAATTAAATATTCATAAATTTTCTTTGTATCTTCATCATTGCAGTATATTGACAGCTTGAATCTTCTGCATAATTTCCCGCTGTTGGGCAGAAACTGACGCTCAAAAACTCTAATAACGGTTAATACGCCAACGCTAATTATTGTTGATATTACGGCAACATCAAACATTCCCGCACCGCAAGCCATACCTATACTTGCTGCCATCCATAGTGTTGCTGCAGTAGTAAGACCAAATACCATAGGTCCATTTCTTAAAACTGTTCCCGCGCCGATAAAACCGATACCTGTAACTATTTGAGCGGCAATTCTTGCTGTATCTCTTATACCGGTTGCTTGATCAACAACTACGTTGTCTCCCGCAGCAAATGTCGGAAATCCGTATATAGATAGGAGTGTAAAAACACAAGCGCCTAAACAAACAAGAATATGCGTTCTCAACCCTGCATACTTATTTGTGAGTTCTCTTTCTAATCCAAGAGTAAAACCTAATGCAAGTGCGACCGTTAATCTGATTAAAAAGTCTAAATTAAAAATCTCCATAAAAATCTCCCTCTTAGTTCTATAATACACTATTTGCCTTTAAAATACAACATTTAGGGTAGTTACAAAGATGTTTGTTTTTGTATAATTCAGTTATGAATACAGAAATCAAAAGTATAAAAGAACAATTAGAAGAGAGAGAGTATGAATTGTTAAGCCCTTTTGCAACCAAATGCAAAGATTCAAAAGGCAGAAAGCGCTCGCGGGATGAACAATTTGAAATAAGAACAGAATTTCAAAGAGACAGGGATAAAATTCTTCATTCAAAATCTTTTAGAAGACTAAAGCATAAAACACAAGTTTTTCTGTCTCCTTATAATGATCATTTCAGAACAAGACTAACACATACTCTTGAGGTTTCGCAAATCGGAAGAACAATGGCGCGAGCACTAAGACTTAATGAAGATTTGGTAGAAGCAATCTCTCTGGGACATGACTTAGGTCATACCGCTTTTGGCCACTGTGGTGAAGGGACATTGGATTCCTTGCTTCCAAACGGGTTTCATCACAATTTGCAATCCGTAAGAGTTGTAGAGGTGCTGGAGGATATGAATTTGTGTCAAGAAACAATTGACGGCATACTAACTCACACCTGGGGTTATAAGCCAAAAACTCCTGAAGCTCAAATTGTTCAATATGCAGATAAAATTGCGTATATAAATCATGATATCGAAGATTCAGTAAGAGCAGGAATAATTTCCGAAAACGATTTACCAAAAGATTGTGTAGATTATTTTTCTTCAAATCAGTCAACACGTCTCGGGAAAATGATAACTGATGTAATAAATAATTCTTATGAAAAACCTCAAGTTTCTATGTCAGAAGAGGGTTGGTTTTATGTAACAAAGTTAAGAACTTGGATGTTCGATAATGTATATTTAGATCCCGTTGCAAAAGCTGAGGAGAAAAAAGCAAAAAATATTATTAAATCTCTTTATGAGTATTATACGGAAATGCTGGCTTCTTATTATTCACAGGAAGAGATTCCGCAAATTGTAACAGATTATATTTCAGGAATGACTGATCAATATGCAATCAGAAGGTATTTGGATTTATTTGTCCCTGCACCGCTTGCAGAACACGCTAACGACGATGCTTTACTAAAAAAAGCACGCAGCAGACAATAGGAATATAAAAAATGAAGTTGATTCCGTATAGCGTTCATAACGGTAATGAAAATATGCAAATCGATTGCGATTTATTGGAGGATGCCATAAATCAATCTTCGGAAAGTGCTGTTTTTAGATTATATGGCTGGTCTCCCAAATGTATATCCATAGGAAGAAACCAAAAAGGCGATTTTTTGACTAAAATTAATGATATTGACGTGGTAAGAAGGGTAACAGGCGGAAGAGCACTGCTGCATGATAATGAGGTTACATATAGCTGTGTAGTTCCGATATCAAAAATTCCGAACGGCAATAATATAAAAGAATCATATAAATATATTTCAAGCGTACTGATTAACTTTTTTAAAAATTTTGATGTAGCGTTGGATTTTGGTGAAGATAAAAAAATATCAACTCATTTTGATTACTGTATGTTACTATCTACCGGAGCGGATGTCTGCTATAAGGGAAAGAAAATTATAGGGTCTGCTCAATATCGAAAAGACGGTTATATACTTCAACATGGTTCAATTTTGTTCGGGTATAATAGAGAATTACTGGAACATCTTTTTAATGAAGAGATATCCGGAATAATAACAGTAAATGAAATCTTGCCGGAAATTACAAAAGAGGTTTTTATAAAAAAGCTTGAAGATTTTATAAAAAAGACTGATATATTGTAAACATTTATAACAAACTTATATACTAAACCTTGTTAAACAAACAATAAATTTGTATAATAGTGTAGATATTACACTTAGTTGACTATAGGGATAAATTTTTGAGAATAGCATCAATTAACAACAGCAGCAAGGCACCTTTGTGCAAAAATAAAAACAAATCGAACCCTTCTTTTAAATCTTCTGTCGGATTAGGAGCACTTGGTTTTTCTGGTGCTTTAATGCAGGGAATAGAAAAACAAGGTTATTTCTTGTCATTCTTAATTCAAGACGGATTGGGAATGACTCTCCCGAGAATTGCAACCGGTTTCTACAGAGATAAAGAAGTTACCGGTCATTTTAATTATAAAGAAGGGAAAGAAGTAGCACTAAGAGAAGGATTAACAGGTCCTTTTATGATGTTCGTTCCTCCTGCTATGCTATGGCTGGCAGGGAAAGGATGCAAATCAACATCTACAAATACTAAGTTGATTCAGGCTTTGGGTGACAACTTTAAGTCAATGCTTGAAAAATCTGTATTCTCTGATGCCGTAAAAAATGATAAAAACAAATTTAAACAGGAATTTTGTAAAAAAACATTAGAAAAAGTATACAAAGATACTGTCAAAAATGATAAAAATCCTAAAGATACATTAGAATATCTGAATAGTGAATTTGAAAAATTTGCGAATTCTAAAACCCGTAAAGAACGGAATAATGCATTAAATAATATGGTAGAAAAAATTAATTCAAAATTAGTTGATTCTACATCAGAGCTTGAAAATATAGACAGGCTGATTATCAATAATGATGGGAAGCCTCAAGTATACGGTACGGCAGAAATGCTGAAGGCAATAAATAATTTTGGTGTTGATGCAATTGAAAGAAATAAAAACTTTAAAGAGATTGATTCTGCTGCGGCTGAAAATATTAAAAATAACTTTGCAACAAAGCGTTTATTATTTAATACCGGAACAATAGCAGCAACGCTTGCCGGACTATCTTATATTCCCAAAATATATGCTTCAAGCGATGTTTCTCCCGGTGCTGCTCACTTAATGCAGCAGAAAGAAGAAAATAAGGTAAAACAAGAGGAAACTGCTGAAAATAAAGAAGTAACATTTAAAGGAAAAGGTATAAACTCGGAAAATATATTTTCAAAAATAGGTAAATTTTTACATAATAAAGTACCTGATATAATAAAAAGAGAGTTTGAATATACCGGAATAAACTTTACGTCATCTTTATTTGCAGGCTTATCTTTATTTGGTTTACTTGCACCGAGGACTATAAGAGCATACAATAGAGCATACATTGACGAAAACGGGAAACGTGACATGTCAGAAATTAATGAAATACTGTTAAGAGACACTATTTCTTCTCTGTCAGTTGTATTTACAGTGCCAATTCTGCAAAAATTCTTTGTAAGCCTTATTGAAGACAGTAAAGGTTTTGTTCTAACTAACAGAGCTAGAAGAAGATTTATTGACAAAATTAATCCTTACAGTAAATTAAAAATTCTTTCAAATAGCGAGTTACAAGCTATATATGGTAATATAGATTCAAAAGAAAGAATGCTTAATTTTGCTAATTTTATTGATAAAAAAGGCGGGGACTTAAGTTTAATATTGGCAGAGTCAAAAAATGCAAAAGAATTATTTAATGATACAACGTTTACGCTGGAATCACTAAAAAAAGAAAGCAGAGCTGACAGTAATAAAAAAATAATTTCCTTCTTTGAAAAAATGGAAGACAATGCTTCTACAAAAGAATTAATATCAAAATTAATGAACGATGCAGGTAAAGGAAAGCAGGGTACTATTGCAAAAGTAGCAAGAGGATTTAATTCTATGCCGGGATTTATTTCTACCGTAATTATTTCTCCTATAATTTTAGGTGTTTTAATTCCTATGCTTACATACTCAAATACAAGAAGAGCTCACGCAAAAATGCAGCAGCAATCATCCGATAATAAATAAGCTGCACCATTGTAATATCTGAAAGATTATCTGTGATATTATAATTTATATAGATAATTCTGCGGATATTAAAAAGGGAAATTATGATTCAAGAAAGAATAAATTTTTTAAGAAAAGAGCTTAATAAATACTCATATAATTACTATGTACTCGATAATCCTCTTATCAGCGATTTTGAGTATGATAAATTATATAAGGAACTTGAGGAGTTAGAAAAAAATAACCCTGAATTAATTACACCGGATAGTCCGACTCAACGAGTCGGCGGTATAAGTACCGGATTTCAGGAAGTAAAACATAAATATCGTTTATACTCTCTTGATAATACATATAGCTATGATGAGCTTCGGAAGTGGTATGAAAGAATTACAAAAGAGTTTGGAGACAATGTTGAACTTGTTTGTGAACTAAAAATTGACGGATTAGCTATCGCACTTGCATATAAAAACGGCTCTTTTATACAAGGTGCAACTCGCGGAGACGGAATAACAGGGGAAGAGATAACTCAAAACCTCAGAACAATTAAAGCGATTCCCTTAAAGCTCTTTGAAAATGCAGATGTTGAGGTCAGAGGTGAAATTTATATGCCTAAAACTTCATTTGAAAAGCTAAATGAAGAGAATCTCGCCAATAATGAAAAACCTTTTGCAAATCCCCGCAATGCGGCAGCCGGTTCATTAAGACAGTTAGACAGTTCAATTACGGCAAAACGTGATTTATCTATGTTCACATATACCCCAATTATTGAACGTGCATCTAAGCAGCCAAAAACTCATTGGGACGGAATACAATACGTTAAAGAATTAGGTTTTAAAATAAACCCTAATATAAGATTGGTAAATAATATAGAAGGAGCTATAGAATTTTGTAAAGAATGGGAAAAAAAGCGTTTTGATTTAGATTATGCAACTGACGGAGTTGTAATAAAGGTAAATGACCTAAGTTATCAAAATGAACTCGGATATACATCAAGAGCTCCTAAATGGGCTACAGCATTTAAGTTTCCGCCTGAAGAAATATCTACTACATTAAGAGATATAGAATTAGGAGTGGGTAAAACAGGTGCTATAACTCCCGTAGCGGTTTTAGATCCTGTGAATTTAGCCGGAAGTATTGTTTCAAGAGCAAGTCTTCATAATTTTGATGAGATAAAAAGACTTGATGTAAGAATTGGTGACAGAGTGCTTATTAAAAAAGCTGCTGAAATCATTCCGAAAGTAATCAAAGTTTGTGACTCTCCTGAGCATGCAAATTTACCGGTATATCAGGTTAATGAAACTTGTCCCTCATGCGGTGAAAAAATAAGTGAAATTGAAGGAGAAGTGAATTTATACTGCCTTAATCCAAAATGTCCTGCAATGCTGAAGGCAAAGCTTGAATACTGGGTATCAAAAGAGGCAATGGATATAGATTCAGTAGGACCCTCTGTTATTGAAAAACTTTATAATTTGGGTTTGGTCAAAGCGCCTATAGATTTTTATAAATTGACAATTGATGATTTTTTAAAACTCGATTTAGTTAAAGAAAAGTCTGCAGCCAACATGTATAATGCAATTCAGGAATCAAAAAACAAACCTCTCTCAAAATTTATTACAGCTCTATCTATCAGAAATGTCGGAAAAGAAACAGCAGAACTGCTTGTTAACGAGATCGGAACGCTTGAAAACTTTAGAAATGCAACCATCGAACAATTGTCAGCTATTGATGGAATCGGAGATAAAATTGCCCGAAATGTTTATGAATATTTCCACAATGAGCATAATCTTAACGTATTGGAAGAATTTGTAAAAGCAGGTTTTTGCTTTGAAAATATACAATCTGTTAAAAGCGATGAGTTAGGCGGAAAAACTTTTGTCTTAACAGGAACTTTACAAACTATGACAAGAGATGAAGCTGGTGATATAATAAAATCTATGGGAGGGAAAACATCTTCCTCTGTTTCTAAGAAAACATCATTCGTTATAGCAGGAGAAAATCCCGGTTCAAAATTAGACAAAGCTCAGGATTTAGGTGTTATAATATTGAATGAAGATGAATTCTTAAAAATGATAAATTATCAAGCATAGTAAATAGTTTTAATAAAGGCGGAATGATAAAATGAGAAAAGGTTTCAATGTGATACAGATAAAAGGGTTCAGAGGTATTTTATATCTGGCATTTATTGGCTGCTGTTTGGCTGCCGGTTTTGTCTGGTTCCCCGGATGGTTATGTATGAAACTTTGGAATCTGGTATCTTCTTATTTTTCTCAAATGCCAATGATAGGAATTTTTCAAGGAATTCTGTTGTGGGGAATTATTGCTGCTTCATACTTTACTTTTAGAAAAGAAAAATTGGTTGTATGTATGAAAGCTTCTGAAGGTCTGAGCGAGGAAGAATTGAAGGCTGTTTTTGCAGATGTTAAGAAACTTTCGCAGAATGATACTTTTCTGAAAAGTATGTTAAAAGCCCATGATGCCGAATTAAGAATCAGAAATTTATCGGAAGCAAATATACCGAAATCTGATATTAAAAAGGACGAATCAGCAAAAATAGAGTCAAAATAAGGGAAGTTTAGTAAAGATAGCAATAACTTTCTAAACAGTAATAAATTCGGAAAAGTAAAATGACAAAAGTATCTCCAATCGCACAATATTTAACTGCTAATAAGGCATTAGTAAAAAGGCAAAATAATGTCTGGCATTTCTATACAGGAGAAGGTATGTGTATAGGCAGACAGGAAAAGCTTGAAAAAAATGGTGCTACAGCATATATAAGAGAAATATATGGTGAAGGACTGAAAAAGTTATACTACGAATGCAAGGTTATCGGACAAAGATGTTTATATTATAAAGAAGACAAATCTCCGATAGGAATTAGTATTCTTCCTGACTATATTTATCTTTTGACTTATTTTATAGATTACATAAAAAATAAAATGCGTTCTGTACAAATTGAACGTAAATTAAAAAGTCCAATAGAGCTTATTGCTGTTGAGCCAAATGTAAATGTTGGAATTTATGATATCAAAAAACCTTTTGTTTATGAAGAAAAAACTCTTCTTGATAAAACGGAAGATTTAAAGAAAAGTTTAAGAGTACAGCATACTTTCAATTAAAAAGAATTGTTTATCCTAAAAAGGATAAACAATTCTTTTTTATAATACTAACTTTTTATTTTATTCTTCAGGAACTTCTATCTGGACATCATCCAAATCATCCTGATCTTCTTTCTTTATTGTTTCAATAACGTTTTTAGCCATTTCCTTCGCTATAACTTTTCTTGTTGCTTCAGGGCAATTTTGAAGCAAGCTTATAGCCGTCCTCAGAGTGCCGTCCAGGTCATACCATCTTCCATGTTTAGAATCATCTAATACATCTTCTGTTGCGGATACAATATCTTCAACAGATTCGTATTCGGTACTTGAAAGGTGATGCTCTGTAATAATTTTAATCAAGTTTAAAGCAACTTTAATTTGTGTTTCGTCATCAGATTCCTCAAGTGTTTTCATCGCAGAAGACAAAACCGGATCTTTGTCATACCAGCGTCTAGTATTTGTTGTAAATTCCTCTTTCATAAAAACCCTCCTGATAACTATAACTACTGCTCTATTATACTATATTTTTTATTTTTTGTAAAAATAAATTTTTAAACAAACTCTTGCTGCTTATTCTATGTATTTTCCATCAAATAATTCCAAGACCATTTTTTCCTGATCGGATTCCAATCGTTCAATCTCTTTTTTATCAATTATTTTAGAATTATCATTTTCTTGCGGTATATTTATTTCTGAATCAGGTTCAATATCTTTTGGTTCATTTTTTATTTTAGATATTGAATTTGTATTTATTTGTTCAGGTTCCGCTATCTTTTTTTTTTCTTCTTGCTCGCTTTTTACTGAAGCACCGGTTGATTTATGCAAATTCTCATCTCCGGATTGAGGAAGTCTTATTGTTATTTTTGTGTTTGCTCCGTTGAATAAAATTTTTGCTGCTTCTATTAGTAAATCTTTTTTATTTGTATTTGAATATTGAGAAACAAAATTTTCTGTTTTAAATGTTATAATAATTTCTTCTTGTGTTATTTTAACAGGAGTGCCCATTTGTTTTAACAGAGCTTTAGCAGGAGCGCTCTTAATATTTGCCAAAAGTACTTCCCATAAAGAGTGTATGTCTTTTCCGTCAGATTTTTTAGACATGGGAGGAGGAGTGAATGCTTCATGTGAATCAACAGATTCTGCCGATTCCGTTGATTTTATATCTGTAACAGTAGACACAGCCTTGTTTTCAAGTTTCGTATCCGATATTCTGTCTTGAGCAGGCTGGATAGGAGCCGGTCTTGTAACGGCGGCATGCTCAACAGGCATTTTGGGAGTTTGTTGATAAGATACAGTGCTGCCTGACTCAAGTGCTTTCACTCTATTCTGCAAATCCAAAAGAGTTGTATTTTCGGTCATATTAGCCAAATCAATCATACCGACTTCAAGCCATAAATGCTGATTTGAAGCCAATTTAACTTCTTTTATGTAGTATGTAATTTTTTCTAATAAAAATACAATCTGCTGTGTTTCCAAGTTATCTTTTTGTTTTATAATTTCTTCAATCTGCGGTTCGTTTAAACCTGTTAATTCAGGCAGCAAGTCCTTTTTGCAATTTTTCACAATAAGAAGATTTTTAAAATATTCTGATAAATTAGTTAATATTTGCAGAGGTTCATTTCCTGCATTATATATTTCATTTAAGATTTCGATTGCTTCATTTGGGGATGAAGAAATTATTTTTTCGCTTAATTTATGCAAAACATCAAAAGAGATTCTTCCTAAAATTGCATTAACATCATCAGAAGTAATTTCCTTAGATACACCCAATAAACTTAGTTGATCCAGAAGAGATATACTGTCACGCATTCCGCCTGCTGAATTTTTTGCAATTGTAAAAAGTGCGTCATCCGAAATATTAATTTTTTCTTCATCAGATATGTATCGTAAGTGTTTTACAATATCTTCTGTTGTAATACGTCTAAAATCGAATCTTTGACATCTGCTCTTAATTGTGTCTAAAACTTTATGTACTTCTGTCGTTGCAAGTATAAAAATAACATTCTCAGGCGGTTCTTCCAACGTTTTTAGAAGGGCGTTGAATGCATGATTTGTCAGCATATGAACTTCATCTATAATGTATATTTTATATTTTCCGTTAACGGGAACATATTGAATTTTTTCTAAGATGTTTTGTGTGTCTTCAACTTTACGGTTGCTTGCTGCATCAATTTCTATTACATCAATAGGAATTGAGTTTGCTATATCTTTACAACTTTCGCATTCTCCGCAAGGATGTATCGTAGGACCGTTCTTGCAGTTGAGTGATTTTGCCAGAATTCTTGCTGTTGAAGTTTTACCGGTTCCTCTGGGACCTGTAAAAAGAAATGCATGCGCAATTTTTCCAAGCTCAATTGCACTTGTTAAAGTTTTCTTGATATGCTCTTGACCTACAAGTTTATCTAATGTTTGAGGACGATATTTTCTGTATAGTGGTACGTAATTCCCGCTCATAATTTAAGTCTACCATAAAATTGCCATGAGTAAAATTTTATATTAAAATGCTTTTATGAGAAGAGGTTTTATATTATTTTTATCGTTGTTTTTATTAACAACAAAAGCTTTTGGGTTCGAACTAATTTTGCCGAAGGAAAAGAAGAGCATTACAACTTCAAATTATGCATTTTTTGTCGGTAAAGCAAAAAGTTCGGAATGTTTAAGTATAAACGGACAAAGTGTTTATACTGCGTCAAATGGTGCTTTTGCGCATTCCGTAAAATTAAAAGAGGGTGAAAATAGAGTTGTATTAAAAACAGCGTATGGTCTTGTTATATATAAATTTTATAAAACAACACCGGAAGTACAACCTATACCTACAGAAGACTTTGAACCTGCAAAAGCTTATGTAAATAAAGATAATACACCGCTAAGAAGTACTCCTGTAGATACCGGTTTGAACAGAATCTCACATCTTTTTGGAGGAACGCATATTATTGTAAACGGTTCAAAGGGTTCATTTTACAGAGTTGTTTTAGGTAAAGATAAAATAGCGTGGATTGCAAAAAAAGATGTAACGATAACAAGTGAAAGTTTTTGTCCGGCTGATTTTATAGATATGGATAGTGAACGATATAAAAATGCAATAATTCAAACAATTACATTTTCAAAAAAACTTCCCTATACAATTGAAGATGGTGAGAAGGAAATAATATTCAGAGTTTACAATCCTGAATTATCAGAAGAATCGGTTTATAATTTAAATATTCCTAAACCTGAAAAGTATACGTATACAGTAAATTTAGAAGATGGGAAATATACTTTTAAAGTTCGCAAATTACCGGAAGATATTAAAGACATAACCGTTGCTGTAGATGCTGGTCATGGCGGGATGGAGAAGGGTGCGGTAGGCTGTCTTGGCGATGAAGAAAAGACTATAAATCTGAAAATTGCACAACAGGTTGCTGATATGCTTTTGGATAAGGGATTTAATGTTGTTATGACAAGGGAATGCGATGCGGATCTTCCGCTTCAAGATAGAATAGATATTGCAACAAAAAATGATGCTGACATTTTTGTAAGCATTCATTTAAATTCAATTGGCGATATTCCAATGGATATTCATAAAAACAAGGGAACAAGTGTATATTATTTTAATAACAATGCAAAACAGCTTGCGGAAGTAATGGAAAAAGAGGTTACAAATTCAGCAGGAACAAGAGATGATGAAGTTAGAACTGCAAGTTTTGCGGTAATAAGACCAACCAACTATATTGGTGTTTTGGTTGAAGCCGCATATATGACAAATCCAATGGATTCAGTTTTGTATAGAAATGATAAATGGATAACTAAAGCCGCAAAAGGTATTACAAACGGAATTGTTCGTTTTTGCAAATAGAAAGAGGATGACTAAAAAACAGTTTTAATTCACTCTCAATCACATACTTGTCAGGATATAATCTTACGAATAAAAATAGTAACGAAGGGCGCGGTAAATCATAGATTTACTGCGCCCACATTATATTAACCTTTAACAACTATATTAACGAGCTTTTTAGGAACAATAATTGTTTTTACAATTTCTTTCCCTGAGATAAGTTCTTTAATTTTATCGGTAGATAGAGCAGTCTGTTTGAGTTCCTCATCACCAAGTCCTTCATCAACTTCCACTTTATCTTTAACTTTGCCGTTAATTTGTACTACTAAAGTTATCTTACTTGCTTTAGCAAGATTTTCATCCCATTCGCACCATTTTTGATCATGGATTGAATCTTCATGACCCAGTTCATGCCAGATTTCCTCTGACATATGAACGGTAACCGGAGACATCAATTTTACAAGTGATTCTACTGCAAAACTAAATACATTTTTATCTTCTCCGTTAAGTTCACGTTTTTTACCAAGCCAATCATATATGGCATTTGTAAGTTCTCTGTATTTTGATATTACTGTATTGAATTGAAAATCATTAGAAATATCGTTAGTAATACCTTTTATTGCTATATGAACAGTTCTTACAAGATCATCATTTTCTCTTGTAAGCGGTAAGATAAATCTATAGTCACGTAAGAGATTTCCCTTGTTTTTACCTTCGCTTACAAGTCTCCATACACGATTTAAGAACTTATAACAGCCTTCAACTCCTGCATCAGACCAGTCGAAATCACGAGCCGGCGGGGAATCAGATAGTATAAATAATCTTGCTGTATCTGCTCCGTAATTTTCAAATATTTCATCAGGGTCTACCGTATTACCTTTTGATTTTGACATTTTTGAACCGTCTTTTAAAACCATTCCTTGAGTAAGTAAATTTTTGAACGGTTCATCAAAATCTAAAAGACCGCAATCTCTAAGAGCTTTTGTGAAAAATCTTGAATACAACAAATGCAATATAGCATGTTCTATCCCGCCTACGTACTGATCAACCGGAAGCCATTTGTTTACAAGATTCTTATCAAAACACTTATCGCTATTTCTTGCATCAGAATATCTTAAGTAGTACCAGCTTGAGCATACAAAAGTATCCATAGTATCCATTTCACGAGTTGCATGCCCTCCGCAAATCGGGCAAGTTGTATCTTTAAAAGTCTTGGAAGTTGTAATCGGAGATTTTCCGACGACAGAGAAATCAACATCCGTAGGAAGCATTACAGGAAGGTTTTCTTCTTTTTCCGGTACGATACCGCATTTATCACAGTATACAATAGGAATCGGTGCACCCCAGTATCTTTGACGTGAAATTAACCAGTCTCTTAATCTGTATTGAGTTTTAAATTCTCCAAAACCTTCATCTACAGCTTTTTGTGTTATAGCTTTTTTAGCTTCCGTATTTTTCATACCGTTAAATTCATTTGAATTCACTAAAACACCTTCTTCTATGTAAGCTGCATCTTTGCAATCAGAAGGATTCTTAGGATCCTGAATTACTACCTTCATCGGTAAATTATATTTTTTAGCAAAATCAAAATCTCTTGTATCATGCGTAGGAACTGCCATTACAGCACCGGTTCCGTATTCTACGAGTGCATAATCTGCCGTCCAGAGAGGAAATTCTTCTCCTGTAAACGGATTTATACAGTGAGTTCCAAGAGGGACGCCTGTTTTAACCCTGTCTGTTGATAATCGTTCTATCTCGGTCATTTTTCTTGCATTTGCTCTATAATTTTCAACTGCCTGCTTGTTTTCAGGTGTTGTTAATTTTTCTATATCTTTGTATTCAGGAGCGACTACAAGATATGTAATACCATGGACTGTGTCCGGTCTTGTCGTGTAAACAGGAACTTCCAGACCTTCAATTTCTTTTACTTTAAATCTGAATATTGCACCATGAGATTTGCCAATCCAGTTTGCCTGCATTGTTTTAACATTATCTCCCCATCCGGGAAGCTTCTCTAAATCTTGCAATAATTGTTCTGCATAATCCGTAATTTTGAAGAACCATTGTGAAAGGAATTTCTTTTCTACAACAGAATCGCATCTCCAGCACTTACCATCTATAACTTGTTCATTGGCAAGAACTGTTCCGCATTTATCGCACCAATTTACGGCTGCTTCTTTTTTGTACGCAAGTCCTTTTTTGTATAATTGTAAAAACAGCCATTGAGTCCATTTATAGTATTCAGGCTTGCAAGTTGTAACTTCTCTTTGCCAATCATACGAAAGTCCAAGCATTTTTAGCTGTTTTGTCATATACGCAATGTTTTCATCGGTCCATTTTGCAGGATCAGCGCCATGCTTCATTGCGGCATTTTCAGCGGGTAATCCAAAACTATCCCATCCGATAGGATGAAGCACATTATAACCTTGCATTTTTTTGAATCTAGCTATAACATCCGTAATTGTATAGTTCCTTACGTGTCCCATGTGCAATTTCCCTGACGGATACGGGAACATCGATAAGGCATAGTATTTTGGTTTATCGGAATCATCCGGTGTATGGAATGTATTTTGCTCTTCCCAAATTTTTTGCCATTTGGTTTCTATTTCTTGTGGAAAATAAGCCTCTTTCATAATTCTCCTTTTTATAATAAAATCCCTCTTAATTACTTTTTAATATTATCATAAACAAAATGTAAAAGAATAGTAGGTTTGAGGATTTTAAACAGAGAATTTGATAATTTTTTTTGTAAACATTTTATCATAGACAAAAGAAACCCCTCTTTAGTTAATTAAATAAAGTTGACTAGAGAGGGGAAGGTTTGAGCGATGAGGATTCTTTACTATGTTAATCTTTATTTAGTAAACAATCATTGAACTTTATGCTAATATAGAGATTAGGAAATAATGATGAGCTATGAATTATTCAAATCTATTCGATTGGGCTAGAGATTTTCATGCCTCATGTCCATATAATTATAGGTGGGGTAAGGCAATAGTATCTTTAAAGTATTTTCAGGACTTTATGTGCAGATTTTATTTGTCTTGCCCTTATTGTTATAAAAAAAATGCTGTCAGATGTTTTGTAAACTAAGAATACAGGAGTAAAAAGTGAAAATAGTATTAGCTTCTTCAAATAAACACAAAGTACAAGAAATAAATGATATAGTAAAATCAAAAGGTTTGCAGGTTGAATTCATTCTCCCTCCGGAAGATTTTGATCCGGTAGAAGACGGAAAGACTTTTGAAGAAAATTCATATATAAAAGCAAAAGCAGCGTGGGATGTTACAAAATCCTGGGTTTTGGCAGATGATTCAGGTCTTTGTATTGATGCATTGGACGGAAAACCCGGAATTTTTTCCGCAAGATATGCTGAAACACCGGAATTAAGAATAAAAAGAGTTCTTAGAGAAATGAACGGAATAAAGGATAGAAAAGCTAATTTTACTTGTGCAATGACGCTTATAAATCCTGATGGCAACGTAGAATACAAATATCAAGGAGTTTGCAGAGGAAGCATAATTGAAGAAACCAGAGGAACAAACGGTTTTGGATATGATCCGGTTTTCTTATTAGAAAACAGCACAAGAACAATGGCAGAACTCTCGGAAGAAGAAAAAAACACTATTTCCCATCGTTCAATTGCCCTAAACCATGTTTTAGAATACTTAAAAGACAATGTACTCTATCTTTAATTATTAAATAATGATTATTTTCTATTGCAGTTCATTTGGTTGAAATTTTGAAAAATTATTTAATAAACCGTTTATAGGATACATGTTCATTGTGGAATCTTGAACAGCTTGCGGATTCATTCTTGCTCTTTCCATTGCTTCTATACGGGCATTGTAATCACTGTTTTTTTGATATTGTTTAACTTTCAAATCCTGATAACAAGCAACTCGGTCTTCTGTTTTTTCAATAGCCCTGCAATTTTCTATTCCGTTATCAAATTCGACTTTTCTTTTGTACCAGTATGCAATTACATCATTAAATTTTACAAGCCCTTTTGGCTCTTTAACATCAACATAAGCTACAGGAGCAAAGTCTTTCCATTGAGGTTCCTCAACACCTTCGACAACAAAGGTCTGCTCTTCCGCAAAAACAAATAACGGAACCAAAAGAAGTGATAGTAAGATAATCTTTTTCATATTTTAATCCTTTTTTGTATTATAACATTGATTTTATTTTTCGTCGATAGAATTAGTATTTACAATTTCTGCAAGAACACTTCTGTCTACAACAACATTTTCTATAGCATCTTCAACGACAGAACAATCAACCAGTTTTTCTTCATTTTTTATTTGGCGTTTTAAAGTTTTATTGTCATGCTTTGCAATTCTTTTTGCTGCTTGCCGCTCAAATCTGGCATTCCTTTTATCAATTTTTGTTATTAATTTGTCAACTTTTTCAGCTTTTATATCTTTTATTTGAACTTGATCATCATCATCTAATTCTATTTGTTTCCCTTTTAGCCAAAACCAGCAAATAGAATTCTCATATGCGTTATGGACACCTGCTTTGAACCAGTTAGGGTGTTTTTTTCTTTGAATAGCTCCTTTTATAAAAAAGTATCCGATATCGACTCCCGGAGCAAATATAGCAGCTCCTTGTGTTAGAATTATTTCAGTTGCTAATATAGCAGCTTCTTTTTTATCGACTTCTTCATATTTTCTTACCAAAAGATATATATCTTTATCGGAGACATCTATCGGTATATCAGTAATCTCAGGTGTATAGCTTTCCATCTTGCATAGAATTAATCCGCTTTTATGCCATCTTAATTCTTTTTGTGCTCTTATTATTTTCAATGTTATCAACGAGCCTTCCGGTATTGATATAACATTAGGGATTGTTTTTGATTTAGATATTCTAAAGCTTATTTCTTCAGGTAAATCTTGATTTTTAATTGTAAAGTTTGAATCCACGTCAGCAATCATTTTAACATTGCGTTTAGCTAAAACTTGCTCCGGACATAATGATAAAATTAATATGAATGCAAATAGCTTAGTTAATGCTTTTCTCATCTTTTGAGTTAACCTAAATCGTTAATACAAATACTATACTCAATATAACACATAATATTTGAATTATGCTATAGTATTTTAACTTTTTATAAGTAACAAATTTTCCTATTATAAAAGGAGATGCTGCAAAAAGTACCATTATAAATTTATGTGTAATTTGAGGAATAATAATTATCATTGATAAGCATGATAAAAAATACACTATTAGAAATATAGCAATAATAGGAGTACATTTTGATAGAATATTTCTGCAATTCCTAGAGAATAATATATTTGCAATAAATAATGATATTGCAAGTATTATAGCTGATATAATAAAAAATATTTCAAATATATTTGACATAAATTCTCCAATATTATTATAGTACAAATAATTAAAATTTTAGAATTTTGTCTTAGGATTAGTTATGCAATATAATCCAATATTGCGCCGCCTATTTCTTCTGTCGGGTCAAAATGTGTGTCTTTATGCGTATTAACAGAGTCTTGTATGAGCATTTTTACAAGAGGACCGAAAGCATCAGGAATTTTTGTTTTTCGGTATATTCCCGCTAAAAAAGTTTGTACGTTTGGAGATTTTGTGTTGTTATATTTGGAAAGTTCAGGGTACAAATCCGCTATTTTAGATTTTTCTACTCCTTTATCAAGCATTAAATTTAAGACAAACAAATCTTCAATTACTTGTTCTTCATTTTTTGGATGGTTGAGTTCTTCCTTGATTACAGGAAGCTGCTGTTCCCCTTTTTCAGCTCTTTTATATACATGTTCATCAAAAGAACAATAATTTCTATATTGATTAGGATACGATACTGCCACAATACTCCTTTAATATGGTTACTATTTTATCAAAAAAATGTTATTCCTGTTACAATTAATTTGAAAAATTCTTCATAAGTTGTTCAACAATAATCCAATCGGCAGGTTCATCTATCTCATAGGCTGTGAATGAAGGAAGCTCGTATGCAGATATTTTCCCTGAAAGCCGACACTTGTTTTCTTTTATGTTTTTTACGGAATTGATGTAACATGCGCCGTTTTCTGCCAAAATACCATTAAAATCTTGTCTTCTGGGACGATTTTTATAATCATAATTTATAGGTTCAATGCCGTTGTTTTTTTCTATCCAGTGAAACTGTTTTTCTCTTACTGCGCTAAACATTGAATCTGAATCATTTTTGCAAAATTCTTTATACATTTCATCGATATGCTTTGATTTTAATAATGGTGATGTTGCTTGTATTAAAAATAACAAGTCGTTGTCCTGCGGCTTCATTTTTTCAATGTATTCAAGTATTACGCTTTCAGTGGAAGCAGTGTCGGAAGCGTTCTCTAAGCTCCTGTCAAATACTTTTAACTTATTAAATCCAAAATTTAGGACGGTTGTTTTTATTATATCCGAGTCTGTGGCAATAACGATTTTATTAATACAACTTGCTTCTTGTGCAGCTAAAGCTGTCCAGTATACAAGAGGTTTACCATTTAATTCTTTGATATTTTTTAAAGGAATTGACTTACTCCCGCCTCTAACGGGTATGAATGCTGTGTTCATTAGCTTCCTCCTTTATTTTAATTAAATCATATAAAACTTTATTGTATGGAGTTTCAATCCCGTATTGTCTGCCAAGACGAATTATTTCACCTGAAAAAATATCCGTTTCCGTCTTTCTGTTTGCTAAAATATCTTGAAGCATGGATGTTTTTCCTTCATCACACATTTTGTTTAATGATTTAATTGCATCTCTTTCAAGATGTTCTAAATTTTTTATTCCTCTGTATTCTGCAATTTGCCGCACTTCTCTTACTATTTCTTTTGCAAAATTTATAAAAGATTTGTTCTTTTTAAGTTCTCCGAAATTCATATTCATAATAGCGGATACCTGGTTAGAGAAAATATTAAATGTAAATTTAAGCCACATTGAATAATCAATGTCATCAGGAGTTGAATAATTAATTCCCAAATCAGTAAATAATTTTTCTATAAAATCATCTTTTTCTGTAATAATTTCTCCGATTCCGTCCTGTTCAACAGAGTTGCCGTTCCTAACAGCGCTATGACCGATAAAATATGATTTTAGAACTTTTGCATCCGGATATGCGTGAAGAATTTTTTCCTCAGATGATATGCCGTTAATCAAAGATATTATCCGAGTTTTTTTTGTTACAAAATTCTTTATATTATATATTGCTGAATCTAGTCCGTTTGATTTTGTTGTTATTATAATTAAGTCTGCTGCAAATTTTTCATCAGGAAGAATGTATTTAAAATTTTGTTCTTCTCCGTTAAATATAGGCTTATTAAGTTTATATTTCTGTAAACGTTCTTTATTTACCAACACAAAAAAATCACATTTGTTATTAAATTTTACCGCATATGTGAGTCCGACTGCGCCTAAGCCTGTAAGAATAACTTTTGTCATCGTTTTGTTAATTATCCGTTGCTGTGTACATAATATTATTTTAAAACTTTTTCCAAATCATTATAGTCCTGAGGAGTGCTATACCTTTCCGTACTAGAGATTCTCCATTTTCCCGTAACTTGTGTCAAAGTTCTGGCAGTTCCTTCAGGGAAGTTCAGTATTGATTTCCCTTGATATGACCTTATAACAGGTGCGATATATTGTATTGCATATGGTGTATAATTTGCAGGATTTGCTCCTGTTTGTACGTTTGTTATTTTGCCGTACTTATCTACTGTAAAAGAAAATTGAAAAACGGTTCCGTTAGGAATGTTAGGAAGCCTTGTATCCTGCATAATTTGATTCGTTAAAGTCGAGCGCCACTTGTTCCAAGCAATCGTTTCTTCTTGTTGGGTTAAAGTTTTAACGGCGGGTATACTTTTCTCTTCCTTTATTTGTTGTGTATGAGTTTGTTTAGGTTCACCCGTTTTTACTGTTTCTGCGGATTTTTGTATTTTTACTGTATTAGGCTTTATTACCGTTTTTGTAATTGGTGTTACTGCTTGTTTTACGTTTTTTTGAGATGTAGTTTTTACTGACTGTTTTTTTGTCTTATTTGCCTGTATCTTTTTTGTAGTTACAATCGGTTCTGTTTTTCTTTCTGCAATAATAGTTTTTTCAATCGGTTTAATTGGCATCTCCATGACAGGAACTTGTTTTGTTTCTGTTTTTACTTCTTCTTCTGAAACAAGTTTATATGCGGAATCATATACAATAACATTTTTATGCAAATCAGGCTGAATTACGCATATAGATATTGTTAAAACAATTGTTAGTATTAATAATATTTGTAAAAATAGTTTCATATTTTAATCCGCCATGAAATCAAAGAAAGTTCTGTTCAATTAAGTGCAGAGTTATAAAAATACTATTAAAGTTTTTATACTCTGTCAATTTTAGCCACTAATTCATCACACGCAAATGATTCAAATTGTGTAGAACTTAACATAAATGTTTCTGCTATTAAAAGAGCTGTAGGGACAAGTGCAGCAAGCCCGCTCAATAGCATTCCGCCTAAGTCACCGCCCATTTCTCCCATAAAGTATGAAGCATTCATTGTAAATTCAATACCGATAATAATGCATCCTATAAGGAATGAACGGCGCATTTCTCTGTTTAGTCTGTTTACACCCTCAATTCCGTATATTTCTACTCCATGCTGAAGATAATTACTAAAACCGTCTTGTTTTAATACGTTAGAACCTGCTATTTTTTTGCTGTTTAAAAATGCATTAGCGAATGCAAAAAATGCAAATATAATCAAAAAAGTTGCAAGGACTAAAAATACAGGACTTAGTCTTAAACCGGAAATTCTCACCCAGCCTGCTGCTTCAGGAAAACACATCGCAAGAGTATTTGAAACACCGTATGCCAAAAATGGTGCTGTAATAAATCCTAAAACAATTTCTCCGAATGATTTTATTTGAAGCATAAATTGTTTGTCTTTAATATTTCTGATTTTTGCAGGACTTAAAGTATTTGTATATCTTTCAATCCATTGCTGATATTCTTTAATAACATGTTCAAAATCTTCTCTGTATTCAATGGTATTCAATTCACTTTTTAATTCTACACTTGAATTTTTATAATATCCGCAAGCAATTGCAAGTGTTGCTGCTGTTCCCACAAAGAATAAAGATATTAAAACAGCAAACATTGGAAACGTTTTAGGAGCTATGTAATAAAGAACGTTAATTAAATATATTGCTGCGTAAAATATCAACGAAGAGATTACCATCACACCTTCTGCAAGTTTTGAAGTGGTAGAATCGTTGCCTAATCTGTTTTGCAGATAATTATAAACACCTTGTTTAAGAATTAAACCAACTCCGTAGATTATCGCTGTATATACAAAAATCAACTTCATATTTGTTGGCATTTGAATAACCGCGCCGGCATCTTTCAGAGGTAAGCCGGTTAAATAATTTGATACACCGAAGGCACAAACTAATGATGCGAAAAATAAAGCTATATGTAAAAAAATCCCGCCTTTAGAATTATGAGAGATTTTGCGTTTTAAATCGTTAATCCTTGCACCTACTTCTTTAATAATGCCGACTCTGGCTCTCTCAATCTCGTTTTTTCTTTTTTCTATCATTATTTTTGCAGCTGCATTTACATCGTCACCATAAATAGATTTTATATCATTTTCTGATAAGTCTTCTTCAGATATATTTCTTGTTGTAGTTTCATTAAGAACTTTTATTGTAATAAATTCGTCGCTTCCATCGACCATAATTTTACAAATTTTTTCAATCTCAAGCTGCGGAGGTAAGTTTTTTCCTTTAAATAAAAACTTCTTATTATTAAATTGATTTAACAAAACACACTTACCGGTTTTTGTATCACATTGAACAGTCAGTACAAACTGAAAGCCTAAATCTATACAGTAATCTGCATTAACATTGGATGAGATATTTACTAACTCTTTATCGGCGAATGTTTTTTCTCCATGTTTTGTAACTATTGTAAACGCCATTTGTTTTTCTCCTATATTATAATTTGTTTACTATTTGCCTTTAGTGACTAAGTGATTTTGTTCGCATCGCTCACTTTGTGATTGAGTGATTAAGTGAGTTTTTATATTAAATTAAGTAATCATTTGTTTATTTTTCATTGTAGGTTGGGTTTACTAACCCAACATTAATTTCTTTGTTTCTTATTGTTGGGGTAGAAACCCCAACCTACGTTTATTCCCTTTTAATATTGTTGTCAGGTTAAACCCGACCTGTATCCCTATATTATCGGGGTGGTACTCCGCACCCTACTTACTTATACGTTTTTAATTTTTCGCTTTCCATTTAAAAACTATCTTCCGATTGCTTCTAAAAATCTTCTGTTAACTTTATCCAACCCTGTTTCATTTGCAACAAGAAGCTTTTTCTCACCCAAAACAGGACCCAGCTTTGTTTTAACCATATCCAATTTCTCAGGGTGAGCGTATACAAACATCATTGAAATCTCAGGTACGTATTCTTTTACACCTTTGACATTTTCCGGTAATGTATCCCAGTTAATTTGTTTTTCAACCGCACCTTCATTTTCTAAATCACCTATTATAACAACAGCCGGAACATATCCTTCTTTTTTCATTGTCAAACAATGATCAAAAGCTTTTTTTATAGCTTCTCCGTATGCCGTTCCGTAGTCATTGGGATTATATTGTGTAAACGCTTCCACTGCTTTTGTTATACCTTTTGTATTCGATGGAGAGCCTTCATAAATCAAATAGGATGTTTCCGATACTTTTAGAATTTTAATTTCATCTTCAGGATCCAGTATTGAACAAAGTGATTTTAAATATTTGATTTGTTCAGGTAAATTCTTTTGATTTGACGCAGAAGAGTCTACTGCAAATATTATTGCAGCTTTGTGAAACTCATCTACCTTAATATTTTTGCAGGCAACAAATAATAACTTACCGACTATTGCAATTCCTAAAATTAAAATCCCTAATATAATCAATCTTTTATTCATTCTTTCATTCCTTAAAATTTATTCGCATTAATATTTTACTATAATCTTGCAGTGGTGTCTATAAATAGAATTAAATAAAAATGCCTGACGAATATTGCGACAGGCATTTTTTTTGTTTTATTTTGTTTAATTTACATTTCCAAATTCATTTGAGAGAATTGAATAATCTTATTTTTACCTCTGTGTTTTGCGTTATATAAAGCATGCTCTGCATAACGAATAACAGTATTTGCATCTTCATCGACATCCTTCATGCAAGGATATGTTGAAATGCCTCCGGAAATGGTAACCCTGTGGGCTTCTTCCTCTCCGGCAGGAATGAATTCCATTTTTTCAACTTCTCTTCTGAATCTTTCACCAAACAGGAATGCATTTTCTTCAGAAGTATTTGGAAGTACCAATAAAAATTCTTCGTCTCCATATCTGGTTAATATATCTTCTTTACGAATCATTGCATCAAGCTTATTTGCGATATTTCTAAGTAAAATATCACCCCATTCGTAACCATACATGTCATTGACAACTTTGAAAAAGTCTAAGTCAAATAGGATGCATGATAACTTGGTTCCGTAACGTCTTGAACGGGAGATTTCTTCTTCTAAACGTTCTTGGAGGTATTTTCTGTTATGCAAGCCGGTTAAATCATCTGTAGTTGAAACTCTTTCTACTTTGTCTTTGTATTCTTTTATCTTTAATAAAGCTTTAACTCTAATAAGAAGTTCATCAGATTTTGAAGGATCTTCAATGAAATCATATCCTTCAGCCCTAACTGTAACATCTTTTCTGACAGGACCGAAAAATAAAATCGGACAAGGAAACTTATTTGTCATAAGTGCATCTTTTACGATGTCTATATTTTCAATAATCATTAATGACGGATTAACTATTGCATAATCTTTTATTTGGTCAATTGATATAACTTTAACGTCTGCTTCATCTATATCTGCTAATACTGCTTGAATGTCAGGAGCAGGCTTTGTTGAATAAATAACAATATTACTCATAATAAAACTTCCTCTTCTACTACTTTTCTTCCTGATTATACCAAATTTAGAAATAAAACTCAACAGTGAGCAAAGGATAAACGTTAACGGTTATTTTGCTTTTTTCTTTTTAATAGTATATTGATAACTTTCATCTATGTATTTCATAATATCCTTATCATTTATAATGTCATCTAATGATAATGTGAGCCAATATTTTTTATTCATATGATAAGCAGGGAAAAATCCATCCTTCTTTATTAATTCAGGTATTTTGTTTTGATCCAGTTTTATATTCATAACTTCAATCATAGAATCATCGTTTTCGTTGAGTTTTTGTTTGTTTATATACATGATAAGAGCATACCATTTGCCGGTTTCGGAATTTTTAAAAACTCCGAAGGTTGGATAATCTTCCCACATAAAAGCAGGTTTATCGCCGTATTTTTTATTTATTAATTCCGCAATTCGATTTCCTTGAGCGGATACAAAATATTTTTCACAAAAATATTTATCTCGAATTGATGTAAGAAGCTTTATATATTCTTCTCTAACGGTTCCGATATATGATCCTTCAGAATGTTCAACCCTGAGAGGCAAAAATTCTTCATTATTCTCCATATCAAAGACTGTTCCGCTAACGGTACCGGTTGCGGATATTTTAACAGTCGCTTTAAAATCACCGTTCATAAAAAGTTTTTCAATATAAAAATAATTTTTATCAAATTTTATATTATCTTTTTTTAGTAGTTTATAATTCGGAGTGTATTTGATAAAAATTTCGTTTTCTAAATTCATATTTTCCCTTATGCATATAAAAACGCACTGCATTCTGCAGTGCGTTTTTATATAAAATAACCTATTTTTTATTATTTTTAGCTTCTGTTTTATCTTGAGCAGGTGTTACAATTTTTGCGGGATTAAAATTGTCATCAAGATATTCAATATTAGCTGTTTTCATTAAACTTGCCGTAAAGTTTTTAAGAACAGCAATTTGTTTTTGTGTTTCAATAAAGAATTTTAATTCATCTTTTATTTTCGCAAAAGGAGTGGTTCCGGCTTCCATTCTGTCGGTTACTTTTATAATATGATACCCGTAATTTGTTTGAACAAGATTGCTTATTGTGTCCGGTTTCATAGAAAATGCTGCTTTTGAAAATTCCGGTACCATAGCTTCTTTTGTGAAGAATCCAAGTTCTCCTCCGCGTTCTGCGCTTGCTTTATCATCAGATTTTTCTGATGCTATTTTTGCAAAATCTTGAGGGTTATTTTTAACTTCAGCTAAAACAGCTTCAGCTTTTGCTTTCTGCTCAGCCATTTTCTTCTCTACTTCTTTATTCAAATCTTCTGTAGATATATTAGGATTTTTGTCTTTTAATGCTTTAATCGTTCCTAAAACATCTGTTGCAATAAGAATGTGAGAAGCTCTTACTTGCTCGCCGTGTGTAAATTCTTTCGGATGAGTATTGTAGTATTTTTGTACTTCAGCATCAGAAACTTCAACTTTTTCAATAGAATTTATCAGCTTTCTTATTTTAATTTGAGTTTTTAAATCTTCTGTGAATTGGTTATTTGAGATATTTCTTTGTTTCAAAATTTTATTTAATTCTTCTTTTGAGCCTACTTTATCAATAACGGTTTTAAGTTCTGCTTGTATTTCATCTTTTGAAGCACTTATGCCTCTTTTTGCAATCTCTTCATCTAATAAAGATTTAATAATCAGTTCATTAACGACTTTTTCTTTAAAAACTGCATACATTGGATTCTCATCAGACTTTATAAAATTCTTAGAACCGCCAAATGCTTTGAACATTGAATTGTCTACATTCTTGTCAAATTCCTTGTCAAAATCAGCCTGTGTAATTACTTGCCCGTTGACTTTTATAATACCTGCACCTTTATTAGTAAAAGTACACCCTGTCAGCAGCATTGTAGAAACCGCTAAACAAACTAATAGTTTTTTCATTTATAAAACTCCTTTTCTTACCTTTTGTTTTTATAGAATCATAATAACTCAAAACAATAAAAAAGTTAATTCCTGTTTAAGCTTTCTTAACATTTTATCTTTCCGCACTTTTAATACATTTTTTTATGTATTTTATGTATAATAATTTTATGGGGATGAGAAAGTTTTCAATATTTTGTTTTATATATTTATTTTTAACAGCACCCTGTTTTGCAATAAAGATAGGATTGCAGACTCATGTCGGAAAAACATTTGTCGGGGCTTCAACAAAAGCACAATTAATTGACGGAAAAACAAATAAACTCTTGTATGAAATGGAGAAAATGAAAGGATATGAACTAAAACCATATAAGGGAAATATTGCTATTAAAATTAACGGTCAATACAGGAAAATCAAAACAAGTGCTATTATTATAAAACCTGAAGAAAAGGGGTTCGTAAGTGTAAAAAGAAAATGGTATAGAGGGCATTTAAAAATTATCAACGATCATAATTCTCTTACTGTTATGAATGATATTCCGTTGGAATTGTATTTAAGAGGGGTTGTTCCATCTGAAATGCCATCAGGGTGGGAACACGAAGCTCATAAAGCACAAGCTATTGCTGCCAGAAGTTATGCGGTTGCTAATATGGGGAAACGGGGTAAATACGGTTATGATTTAAAAGATACGCCTGAAGATCAAGCATATGGCGGAGCCTCTGCTGAAACAGTTCAAACAAATAATGCAGTAACCGAAACTGAAGGAATTGTACTTGTCTGTCAAGGGAAAATAGTTCCCGCTTATTATTCTGCTTCAGCAGGAGGAACAACAAAAAGTGCAAGTCAGGTTTGGACTCACGATTTACCCTTTATAAAATCTGTACCGTCTTTTGATGACGGAGTAAAAAAGAACGGTCATGGTGTCGGAATGAGTCAACATGGCGCAAATAATCTGGCAAAAAGAGGATATAACGGATATCAAATTTTAAAATATTTTTATGCGAATACTAAATTTGCAAAGTTAAGAAACTAGTTTAATAAAAGGACGAAATATGAAAACAGCACAGGTTTATAAAGATAAAATAATAGTAAAAGACACGGAAAATATAAATTTAGACGGACGAAAAGGGGCAATTGTTAAAGTCCTCGGATGCGGTTTATGCGGTTCTGATATTGTTAAATTCAGAGAAAAAATTGTGCATGACGGAGCCGTTTTAGGTCATGAAATAGTTGCGGTTATTGAAGATATTAATACTGATACCAATTTTAAAAAAGGAGATAAAATAGTTACTTCTCATCATATTCCATGCGGAGAATGCACATACTGCAGGCATGGAAATGTTTCGATGTGCGAACATTTTAAATCAACTAATATTCGTCCCGGCGGATTTAGTGAGTTTGTGTATGTTTCTGAAGAACATCTGAAAAATGTTGCATATTTGATTCCTGATAATATAACAGACGAGGAAATATCATTCTATGAACCGTTAGGTTGCTGTGTAAGAGCTATAAAAAGATGTAATCTTATTGAAGGTGACAAAGTTTTGGTTGTGGGTTTAGGTTCAATAGGTCTTATTATGAGTGAGGGAATAAAAGCATTTGGATATAAGGTTTACGGATGCGACCTTATGGAAGATAGAATTAAGCTTGCAAACAGTTTTGGAATAGAATCATATAATTCGAAGAATTTAGATGATTTTGATAAAATTATTCAAGAAAAAAGCGGCGGTATTGATGCGGTATTTATGACATCAGGAGCAGATAAGGCTTTGGATGTAGCATTAAAAGTTGTAAAAAAAGGCGGTAAAATCCTTGTATTTTCGAGTACTCCGCATAACTCAGGTTATCCGAATAATGAAATATATTATAAAGAGCTTACCATAATGGGAAGTTATTCTCCATCTCCAAAAGATTTAAAAGATTCATTTGATTTACTAACATCAGGAAGAGTGAACGTAAAAGGTCTGACTACGGTTTATCCTATAGAAAGTATACAGCAGGCTTTTGAGGATACTATTGCTAATAAGATACTAAAAGCATATATAAAAATTTCTTAAACTGCTTAACTATTAGTATACATATTGATACAACAGCCGGTGTATCAGGATAAAAACTACTAACCGAGTTGTCTATCCTATCGGGTATTTCGTAGTATTTTGTTCTCGTTTATCATATTAAACAATGTAAAAAATTATTGATGCAATTGTTACATTTAAACAGTTCATGTAAAGATTTTTTAAATACTTGACATGTTTGAAGTAAAATAAATTAATATGGTAGGATTGTAAGTTTTACACTAGAACAATGTTATAGAATAACTGCAAGATTAACAAGGAAAAGAGAAAGAGAATTATGACAAAATTTTTAATGATTGTATTCACTATGTTAATGACATTACAGACAGCTTGTGCAATGAATGTTGACGAATTTATGGATAAGCACATTGCACCTGTTTCGGATTTTGTCGCAAGTATTATATTTTTTCCTATAACAATTAACGGCAGTAAAGTTCCGTTGATTATATTTTGGATTCTGATTGCCGGAATATTTTTTACTATATATTTTAGAGGAATGGCTATATGGGGCTTTAAGCATGCAATTGACGTTGTAGCCAAACCTTCCGCTAAAGGTGACGGATGCGGAGAAGTCTCTTCATTTCAAGCTCTTGCTACGGCACTGTCAGGAACTATTGGTATAGGCAGTATTGCAGGTGTCGCAATTTCTATATCTATTGGCGGTCCGGGTGCAGCATTTTGGATTTTTGCAGGAGCACTCCTGGGAATGTCAATAAAGTTTGTAGAAGCAACTTTAGCCGTAAAATACAGAAGATTTAACTTAGACGGTTCTGTTTCGGGCGGCCCGATGCACTATATAGCTCATGGTCTGACAAGAAGAAAAATGCGCTGGTTAGGACAGCCTTTGTCTGTTCTATTCGCAATTCTTTGTATCGGCGGAGGTTTAACCGGCGGTAATATGATTCAAATTAACCAAACAGCGCACCAAATTGTATTCATAACAGGTGGTGAAAACAGCATATTCCATGGCTTCACATGGGTTATAGGACTTGTTGCGGCAATCCTTATCGGAATGGTTGTTGTCGGCGGTATAAAAAGTATAGCAAAAGTTACTACGGTCTTGACTCCCACAATGTGTGCTTTGTATATAATCTCCGGATTAATAGTCATTTTTGCAAACTGGCATAATATTCCAAGTGCTATAGCATTAATTTGTCGTGAAGCTTTCCATCCGACAGCTGTAGCAGGCGGTGTATTCGGAACTATAATCATCGGCTTGAGACGTTCTGTCCAATCTAATGAAGCAGGAACCGGTGCTGCAGCTATCGTTTATGCAACAGCTCAAACAAAAGAACCGGTTTCGCAAGGTTTTGTGGCTTTGCTTGAAACTTTCTTAACAGGAGTTCTATGTTTGTTTACATCTTTTGCCATAGTATTTTCAGGAGTTTTAGACATGAATACCGTTGGTGAAATCTCAGGTATTGAGCTTGCATCTAATGCTTTCCAATCGGTAATTCCTTTCTTCCCTGTTATATTGTCATTAATTGCGGTTCTTTTTGCTATGTCTACTTTAATATCATGGGCATACTACGGACAAAAAGCATGGACATTCTTACTCGGAGAAGGCAAAAAACGTGTTTTAACATTTAATTTAATATATTGCGCATTTATAGTTATAGGTTCCGTTATGAACGTTAAATCTGTTATTGATATTACAGATGCGATGATGATAGCTCTTTGTATTCCTAACGTAATTGTTTTATACATTTTAGCACCTGAAATTAAACGTGATTTAAAAGCGTATTTAGAAAAACATAACATGAATTTTATGAGATTCTAAAGGTATTAATATATGCCAAGACTTCCCGAATACTTAAAACGGCCTATAATTGATACGGAAAGAACAAAAACAGTAAGACATATTTTGAAAAATAAGTGTCTTAATACTGTTTGCGAAGGAGCAAGATGTCCTAATAAAAGTGAGTGTTACGCTAAAAATACCGCAACTTTTTTAATCATGGGTAACGTGTGCACAAGAAATTGCAGGTACTGCAATATCTCAGCAGCTAAACCTCTGCCGCTTGATAAAGAAGAACCAAAACATATTGCAGAAGCAGTAAAAGAACTCGGGCTGAAATATGCTGTTATAACTTCAGTAACCAGAGATGACTTGCCTGACGGTGGTGCCGAACATTTTAAAAATTGTATTGAAGAGATTAGACAAATATCAGATGCAAAAATAGAAATTTTAACACCCGATTTTCGTCAGGGTAATTTTTGTCTTGATATTATTATTAAAGCAAATCCTGATGTTTTCAATCATAACATTGAAACAGTTAAATCTATATTTAGCTCTGCAAGACCTCAAGGAAATTACAATTTATCAATAAATGTTTTAAAATACGTAAAAGAAAATTCTAATATAATAACAAAGTCGGGTTTAATGGTCGGATTAGGTGAAAGTATGGATGAAATTGAAGAAACATTGACTGATTTAAAAAATGCAAAAACAGATATAATTACCATAGGTCAGTATATTCAACCATCCAAATCGCATATGAATGTTTCTAAATATTATACGTTAGATGAATTTGAATGCTTAAAACTGCTTGCTAAAAAAATAGGTTTCAAAAATTGTCAGATTGGTCCCCTTGTAAGAAGCTCATATCATGCAATGGAGATATGGCAGAATCAATAAGATTTAGATTAGTTATAAAACCTTCTTGTCATAATTATTTTGTTAAATTCATCATAACAATTTTCACCAAGCCAATGTGCTATAAGTTTTCCATCAGAAGAATAGATAAAGCTCTCCCTTTCCGATACTCTATAACCCACATTCGCAATTTGTCCGTCAGGTTTGTATTTCACAATTTTACAGGGATATTCAGTTGAATCTTTTTGTGTAAAATTAATTAATCTTCCGCTTTCCGAATAGTACCAAGAGAACATTGGGTCATCATAGTATTGAATTCCGTAACTGCCATCCGAGAATTTGGCTATTTTTCTGTCTTTGAGCTCTGTTATTCCCTGATACAGTGCATTTAAATTTTCTATGTTGTTTTTATCAATATAATATTTGCTTACAGAATTTATATTGAACGGTTTTAGCGGGTTTGAGAAAATCTCTTCTCTTGCATTTTCAGCATTGTATTTCACTTCTCCCGTAATTACTTTTGCTTGTAAGGGAAATGGAGAAAGATTAGATAGAAGAGGTAAATTAAATGAGGAGAGTAAATATACAGATAAAAATAGTATAAAAGAGCAAACAAAATTTTTCATATTATTTTATTAATGATAAATTATTATTTGTCTATATTTTCTTAATACTTGCAGGACTTTTTAATTTGTAGCGTAGAAACCAGCAGTGGAACGCCATTGCTGCGCATTGCAAGTAACTGGTCAGATAAATGCAACAAAATATATTATTTATTGCATTCATGTAACTAACTGTTTGACATGCAAACACTTTTTTGTAACAAAAAATTTACAACTAACTGAATTTTAGCAAATTTCCTATAAAAAATGACTTTATATAAGTATAAATGGAAGGTTTATAATGGTTATAAGTATTAATTCAATTCAGAATGTTCAGTTGCCGAAAAAGATTGCATTTAAAAGCAGTCAAGAACCTGCACCCGTATTCAATCCGGCAGAAACAGCTAATTTAAACGGAGTGGATGCACTTGCATCATACAATTCAGCTTTTATTAACAAATCAGAATTATATATTCCTCTTTTAAAGCCGATTCCGATGCCGAGAGATATAAATTCTGTTGACGGAGAAAAAATTTACAATTCAAAAGGGAAATTGGAATGTGTAGTTAAAGAAACCAAGGATAAAAAGTATGTTTATTTTGAAACAGGAAAGAATGAATTGCGGTTAAATGTTATAAAGAAACAAACCGGATTAGTTGAACTTGAGCAAGCTGAATACAAAGATGAAAACGGTAATTTACAAACCTGGCTTATGAACTATGATAGCCAAGGCAGAGAAGAAGCACACGCAGATTATTATAACTATGAGCTCAAATCAAAAGGAATTACAAAATATAACAAGGACGGATTAAGAGAACAGCATATAGAAATGTTTGATGACGGAACTTATATTGTGTATTCCGGATGTAACAATAAAAACTATGATATAAACGGAAATTTGACATATGAAAACATCTATAAACAAAAACCTGATGGAGCAATTGTAAAAGAAATAAAATATGCTAACGGCAAACCTTTTAGCACAGAGGTCAAAGAAACTACAGGCGAGTTTATAGAAGAATATTCAAATTATCTTAAAGACCCTAACCTGCAAAGGTCTGAATGTCCTGAATTTATTAGCAGTATAGATAATATAGAAGGGGAAAAAACATATTTTTCCAATGGTCAAATAGAATCCGTAAAAACTCCTGACGGAAAAATATATGAACGGACTTTTGACGGACGCTGCATTATATTAACAGATGGAAATAAAACTATTACTTTTGAAAATACTATAGACAGAAATCGCAAATGCTGTGTCATAGAAGAAGATTTGGGAAATGCAACAAAACAGACCCATTATTTTGATATAGATAATAATAAGAGAGGAAATGTATCATATACCAAAGGTAACATCTCAAAATTTGTATATTTTAACGAAGACGGAAATCCTACTTCTTATGAAGAAAGTGATTTATCAAAAGAAAAGTTTGAAGAAAAACTGATATTTGGTATTGATTTTGCTCCAAACGGCTCCGTAATAAATGTTTACCATAATTATGACGAACGATAATAAATTCTGTTAATTGCGATAGGCAGTTAAAATTCCTCCTGGAACTTCTATGATTTCATATTGAAACTCGTCATCATTATCTATAGCATCCACAAATGTTTGAACTTTTTCCGCATGAGATATTATATTATCAGCAACAATCATGCATTTTTGAGTCAAATGCGGTTTTATTAAATTAAAATATTCAACATATTCTCTCTTGCTTGCATCAATAAAAACAAAGTCAAATTTTTTATCGTCATCAAAACTTCTTATTACGTCACATGCTGACCCTTGAATAGGTGTAATAATATCCATTACGTCACAAAGTTTAAAGTTTTCAATTGCAATACTTTGACGCTTTTCATAAAATTCAATTGTCGTAAGGTGTCCGCCTGTTTCTTTCAAAGCCTTTGACAGCCATAAACCGGAATAACCGTTTGAGGTTCCAATCTCCAAAGCGCTTTTTGCACCCATCATTTTTATAAACATATTTAGAATTACACCCGTTTTTCTCGGTATATTCCAAAAGTCCTTCTGGGTTTGCTCTAATTCCGCCATCTTGGCGTTTGTTATTTCATCAAGTACAATATCCATTCTTACCTATTCAAATAATCTGACTTTGTCTGCTATAATAACTTCTTTTATAGGTATGCTCAATTCATACGTTTTTAACAAGGTTCCGCTGTTTAAATCCAGAATAGAATAGTAATTATTTTTTAAATCCGTAACTACTGCTAAATCGGTTCCGATAATTCTGTCCAGCCCTGAAGAATACCCTCCGGTTCCAAGCTCAATAGTTCCGGTTATGGAATCAGATGTTGTATCAATCATTTGAATTTCATTATTCTGCGAACCTAATACGTATAAAATGTTTTTGTTTAAAAGCATTGAAGTTGGTTTATTTACTGTTGTAAATTCGTTGATTAATCCTAACGTATCATAATCTACAACAGCAATTCGACTTTTCGTTCTGCTTGCAATGTACAATTTATTATTGGCATAAGCTAATGCCGAAACATTCGGGAATCTCCCTATATCTTTTAATTCATAATCTTTTTGAAGTTCTATCGCCCAAATTTCGTTTTGAAGTTTATCGACATAGAATAATCTTCCATCACTTAATAATATATGTTCACAATATCCGTTAATTTTGATTTTTTGACATAGCGACATAGACTTCAAATCAAGCACAAAAATTGTCGACGAAGAAGGTGATGCTACGTAAGCCTTGTTTGCTTTTTCATCAATCAATATTTGTTCCGGATTTGAACCTAAAGAAATTTGTTTTATAAATCTTGAATCTGCAACCGAAACTACATCAATAAAAGGTCTGTCATAAGATGTCACGAGCAAAAATTTACCATTGTTAACAGCTTTGACGTTAACAGGTATGGATTTTTGCGCCAGAGAATAACTTGGAGTTGAATTTGCAGGTTGTACAACCTGTATATTTTTAGAATAATTTGTTGACACAAAAACTGTTTTATTTTTTAACTCTTCAATTAAAGCTTGTCTCTTTATATGATCTTTTTCCTTTAAAAATTCTTCAAACGAATCTTCATTATTAACTCTAATTAAATCTTCATTTTTTGTGTCAATTTTTAAATTACCAATAATACCTTTTATATTTTCAGGAATAATCAGACCGCTCGGTACAAGCATGTCCTGAGGTAATAAACCTGTTCTGACTTGCAGCGGAGGATTTGTCATATGCAAAACGGTTCTGTGTCCCTGACCGTCTGAAAGAAGTTTCATTAAAACAAAATCATTGTTAAAAATGATAACATCCGGACGCTGATATATACTTAGTCCCGCAGGATAGGTTTGTTTAATACTTAGAGACTTTATATCAGAAAACAATGACGGATACAAAGGCAGATAAACAGTATTATCAGGAAGTATAATAACCCCGTCAAATCTTATATCTACATTTGGAACTTGCTGTTCAAGATAAGCTCTTACGTCATCAGGAATCTTCGCTCCAAATGAACTTGTACAGCTTATAACAAGTATGCTTAATAATATTAATAACTTACGCATATTCTCTCCGAGTGTTACTCTGCAACTAATATTCTACCACAAGAGTATATAATAAAAAAGTTAGTTTTATATGTAAATTAATGTAACAATAATCAAAATTTTAAAATATGAAATGATTTTGTCGTAGAATATATGTATATTAGTTTTATACAGGAGTTAGCTTTGGGAAAAGTTGTTACGCAGGATGAAATAGTAAATATTGTTAATGAAGAACATAAATTCGGAAAAACCTTCGCTGCTACCAACGGCTGTTTTGACATTTTGCATGTCGGACATATAAGGTACCTTCAGAAGACTAAGAGTCTTGCGGATTATTCTATAGTTATGCTGAATTCTGATGCTTCAGTCAAATTGATTAAAGGAGATTCAAGACCCATAAACAACGAATCTGACAGAGCAGAAATATTATCCGCTTTAAGTTGTGTTGATTATGTGGTATTATTTGAAGAGAAATCTCCTGCGGCTTTACTGGAAAGAATAAAACCGGATATATACACAAAAGGGGCTGATTATACTCTTGAAACATTACCGGAAAGAAGTATAGTAGAGAGAAATAATATTAAAGTAGAATTTATCGAATTTGTTCAAGGCAAATCTACAACAAATATAATAAATAAAATTAATAAATAAAGGAGTGTATTATGAAAACTTTCACATTGGAACAAATTGCTCAAATTACGGGCGGAATGCTGACAAAGGCTGCTGACGTTGCTATTACAAATATAGCGCCACCAAAACTTGCAGATGAAAACACTTTAGCACTTGCTCTGGGTGAAGATGAGATTTCAAATCTTTCTTCTACAAAAGCAAAGGCTGCGCTTGTTCCTTTGGGAGTTAATATAGACGGGTTTACAACCATTGAAGTTGAAAGACCAAGACTGGCTATGATGAAGCTAATTTCCATGTTCTATGAAGAACCTAATGTGAATAAAGGTATTCATCCGAGTGCTGTCGTTGCTGCCAGCGCAAAAATCGGTCAAAATGTTTCTATCGGTCAAAATGTTGTAATTGCCGAAAATGCTGTTATTGGTGATAATACAAAAATTTTAGCAAATTGCTACATTGGAAACGGAGCTCAAATCGGTACTGACTGCTTTTTCCATCCGGGTGTAAATATTGGTGACAGAGTCAAAGTCGGTAACAAAGTTATTCTAAACCACGGTGTTTCTCTTGGTGCAGACGGATTCAGCTTTGTTACAGAAAATCCGAATAACATTGAGCAAGCAAGAAAAGACGGAGAAATTAAGGAAGGAAATACTGAACAAGTAATATTCAAGATTCCGTCAATCGGTTCCGTTGAAATAGGTAACAATGTTGAAATCGGTGCTAATGCCTGCATAGACAGAGGTACGATTGAAAATACCGTAATCGGTGACAATACTAAAATTGATGATCTTGTAATGATTGGACACAACTGTCGTATCGGTAAAGGTTGTATGATTGTTTCTCAAGTAGGTATTGCAGGAAGCTGTGTAATAGGTGACAGAGTTGTAATTGCAGGTCAGGCAGGATTGGCAGACCATATATCAATAGGAGATGATACAATTATTGCCGCTCAAGCCGGTGTTACAAAGAGTTTCCCTGCTAAATCAATTGTGGTAGGTGCTCCGGCTGTTCCGAGAAAAGAATTTATTAAGCAATTAAAAATTATGAAGGATGCCGGTGATTTAATTGCTAAATTTAAAAAATACGAGCCGCTTCTTAAATCCTTTGAAGATAGTGTGCAAGAAAATGAAGCATTAAAAGTATAGGGAGAAAAGTGAATAAGTGACGAAGTGATAATGCGGTGATTAAATTATAACTACACAATCACACAATAACTTAATCACAATACAAAAATGATTACAATAAAAAACGAAATCCATACAAAAGGTAAATCATTAATGAAGAATCGTGAATGCGAGGTTGTAATAAAACCCTCGGATTCAGGACGTGTTCGCATATTTTCAAAAGGTGCGGATCATTCTTTCGATGCAAGTATAGAAAACCTTTATTCTACAGACCATTGTGTTACATTGTGCAGCAAAGATAAAAGAACACTGCTTGGAGATTATAAATATAAGGTCATGCTCTGCGAGCACTTTAATGCAGCTTGTGCAATAACAGGCGTAAATTCTATTGATGTCTTTTTGTCAGAAACGGAAATGCCAATTTTTGACGGAAGTGCGAAAGTTTGGGTTGATTTGTTTAAACAGGCAGGCATAAGCGGCAAAAACAATGATGTTTATACCGTAAATGAACCAGTTTATTATTTGAACGGCAAAACAAGCCTCGTTGTCATTCCGGATAAAGAACTTCGAATAACATATTCAGTTAATTACGATCATCCGGATTTAAGGCATCAATGGGTTACAATGGATAATAAAAATCTTGATGAAATAATAGAAGCAAGGACTTTTGGATTTTATAAAGATTTAGCTAAATTTCAGGCATTAGGATTTGCAAAGGGTGTAACTATCGATAATACAGTAGGTTTAAAGGATGAAGGATACACAACGGAACTTCGTTCGGATTTAGAACCTGTAAAACATAAGATTTTAGATTTGTTGGGTGATTTTAATCTGACAGGGGTTTCGCCATTAAATATGAGAGCACAAATTCTTGTAAAAGAAGCCGGTCATGCAGTTCATTGCAAAGTCGCTCAAATGCTTAAAAATAAATTGGTTAAAATATAAATAAGGAGAAAAAGATGACAGAAGAGTTAAATGAAGGGGTAAATGAAGGGGTAAAAGAGGAGATATTATCATTTGACACCACTCAAATTATGGAAATGATTCCGCACAGATATCCGTTTTTATTAGTTGACAGAATTACGGAATGTGTTCCTAACAAATATTCTAAGGGATATAAGAACTTGACAATGAATGAAGAATTTTTCCAAGGACATTTTCCGGGAAATCCTATTATGCCTGGAGTTTTGCAATTAGAAGCAATGGCACAATGTTCAGCACCGATTTTAATGTGCTCCCCTGAAAACAAAGGGAAATTAACATTATTTGCAGGCGTTGATAATGTAAGATTTAAAAACATTGTTCGTCCGGGCGATAAATTTGAAATGCATATTGAGATGGTTAAATGCAAAGGACCGATAAGCAAGTGTCATGCGGTTGGTTCCGTTGACGGGAAAATATGTGTTGAAGCAGACATGACTGTTGCTTTAAAATAGAAAATATTTTTTAAAGTTGAACAAATAGTTACATAAAGAATGCAACAAATAACATATTTTGTTGCATTCTTTATGTACTTCTTTTCCTCTCTTTATTTCGGATGTAAAGAGAGGAAAAGAAGTACCAAGAAAAGGAGAGAAACACCGGTAGAATAAGATGTTTAGAATGCCCTTACGGGCATAGATT